>JBKBWB010000124.1:0-6517 GCA_046289215.1 Asticcacaulis sp.
TTCGGGCGCGCCCGGCTTGCGAGCCTTGAGATCCAAACGATAGAGGTCATTAGGGGCCGACAGGCTGTCGCGCAGGAAGAAGGCGCTCTGGCCCTTGACCGCCACCGACGACACATGGCCGCCAGTGGTCAACGGCATAACCGTATCGGTCTTGAGGTCCACCCGGAACAGGCGGGTGGTCGCCGTATCGCCGGCGGCGACATAAAGGCTGCGGCCATCTTCGGACCAGGTGATGCTGTCGGCGGAGCGATCCCAGTTTTGCGCCACGGCCCGAACCGCGCCGGTCTTCAGATCCCGGATATAGAGACCGAAACGGTCCGCCTCAAAGCCCGGGCGCTTCATGGCGCGATAGGCCAGTTGCGTACCATCGGGCGACACCACCGGACCGGCATCCCAGGCGAGATTGTCAGCGGTCAGGTTCTGGGCCGCACCGCCCGTCACCGGCACCTGATAGAGGTCGAAATTGGTACTCCAGGGTTCAGATTTCCCCGCGATCCGCACCGAATAGATCACCGATTGACCATCGGGGGTCAGGGTAAAGTCTTCTTCGCCGCCGAACGGCTTGGACGGCACATCGCCATCAAGACCCGGTGTCAGGGCCACGGGCGCGACGGCCTGTCCCCCGTTGATCGGCACAAAGAACAGGTGGTTGCGAGTCCCGTCCGCCCAGGCATCCCAGTGGCGGACAAAGATCTTGTCATAGAGCACGCCCGAAGCCGGATTGGCCTTGGCCTCGGCCTGTTTGGCCACCGTACAGGCCATATCGCCCCCACAGTCCGGGCGCATGGCCACCGCGATCACGAGGCCGGTCTTACCGACCCGGAACGCATCAATATCCAGCGGGGTGTTGGTCACGGCACGCGGATTGCGCCCGTCGCGGTCCGCCTGCCACACTTGGGAGCTTCCGCCCCGGGCCGACAGGAAATAAAGGCTCTGGCCATCCGGCGCGAACCGCACCGAGGACGCCGCCCCGCCCAGATCGAGCGTCTGCGGCTTGGCCCCCTTGCGGGTCAGATCAAGGCTATAGACCTCGGTCACGCCCCGATTGGCCTTCATGTCGGTCTTGCGCAGGTGATAGATCGCGCTCTTGCCATCCGGCGCGATCTGATAGTCGCTCAACCGATTCAACCGCACCAGAAGATCCGACGTCAGGCCCTGGCTCTGTGCGGACACAGCGCTTTCTGTGGCGGCAAGGACAGGGTCAGTACCAAGCCCTCCGACCGCCATGATCAGCGCCATTGCGACAGCGCTGGCCCCTGAACGCCACAGCTTGCGTTGAGCCAGACCCGATGTCCTGTGCATACGTCTCTCCTATCCCTGGATCTCTTTTTTGCCGCACCATCAGGATCCGGCGCTTAGGCATTTATACCATTCGGGTGTTATGTCGTAACCCAGAACACTACGGGTCACGCAGAGTTTAAGAGTGGCCATTAATGGCGACCCCGGCAGGACTCGAACCTGCGACCTCTGCTTTAGGAAAGCCTTGCTCTATCCGGCTGAGCTACGGGGCCATACGGCGCGTCTGGATGTGGGATACGCGCCCGGGCGGGGTTTGGCAAGCAGGCCCGAAGTCCGACGGCCCCCTCTTGACCCGGCGCTCAGGCCTCGATCGGGATGCGGGTATTGAACGCCTGATCCAGAACTGCCGCTGCGGCCTCGGCCACTGGATCGCTTTGCATATCGGCTTCGGATCGTAGCCGAGCGATTTCCGCCAAAAGCAATTCTGCGACCCGCGCTTCCATCTCGGGAGACAGGCTTTTGAGCGCCTCAACCGCCACCCGGGCCAGGGACACACCTACGGCGGAGTCGACATGGGTGGCCAAGATACCGGCCTGAATCTGGGTCACTGTCATGGTTCACGCCTTTGCCTGCGGGTTGTCCCAAACACAAAACACCGTTCACAAGGGAGTTGGGGCGATTTGCCCGCATCGGTCAAGTGCATTCTCACCGTTCAGTCACTTTAAGATTATCTTCCTTTAGTGGGGGATATGGTTAATGACCACCACATATGGTATAGAACAAAGTCTGAATCTGGCGATGTCAGTGATTCGGTCCTGATTCGTTTCGCCCCTGTTCCGCAGTGGGCGCGCAGGTCGTTTACACTTCCGCACTCTCCCACTTTCTCTATCGCGGTCACAACAAAAAGCCCCGCCGAGTCACGTTCAGCGGGGCCTCGAGTCTGTCAGATGTGGCGTTCGCCTATTGCACTTTCGCGCCCTAGCCCTCTTCCGCTCTTTGGGCCGCCTCATCCTCGGCCTTGCCATCCGGATTGGCAAAGCTGTGGAAGCGCTTGCCGATGAAGTTCGACGCCATATCCACGAGCGCATAGCTGACCGGCACAAATAACAGGCTGAGCAGGGTCGAGGTAATCAGGCCCCCGATCACGGCAATGGCCATTGGCGAACGGAACGACACGTCCGCCCCCATGCCCATGGCGATCGGGAGCATGCCCGCCCCCATGGCCACGGTGGTCATGATAATCGGCCGCGCCCGCTTGTGCGCCGCGTCAATCAGGGCGTCATAACGGTTCATGCCCTTTTTCATCGCTTCGATGGCATAGTCCACCAGCAGGATCGAGTTCTTGGCCGCGATCCCGGTCAGCATGATGATCCCGATCAAAGCCGGCATGGACATCGACTTGCCCGTGATCAGCAGCAGCAGGAATGCCCCCCCGAACGACATCGGCAAGGCAGTCAGGATGGTGATCGGGTGGCTGAAGCTTTTGAACAGTAAGACCAGCACCACGTACATCAAGATGATACCGGTGGTGATCGCGGTCATGAAGCCGATGCCCATTTCCATCTGGGCTTCGACGTCACCCGCCGGGACCTCTTTGACGGACTTGGGCAAGGCCTTCATGGCCGGCAGATTGTGGACTTGCTCCAACGCTTCACCGAGCGCCACACCATTCAGCTCGCCCTGGATTGACACCTTCCGCTGACGCTCCTGACGCTCGATTGTGATCGGGCCGGAGCCAAAGCGGATGTCCGCCACAGTTGCCAGAGGCACACTGGTGCCAAATTTCGTCGGCACCTGCAGCGTCTGGAGCGTGGCCAGATCTTTGCGGGAGTCTTCGGCCAGCATCACCCGGATCGGCACCTGACGGTCCGACAGATTATACTTGGCCAAGGACTGGTCGACATCCCCGACGGTCGCCACGCGGGCAACCTGAGAAATCGCCAGAGCCGAAACGCCGAGCTCGGCCGCTACATCAGCCTTCGGCGTGATCAGGATTTCCGGACGCACCAGATTGGCCGAAGAGAACACGTTGCGCAGCGTAGGCAGCGCTCGCATCTGGCGCTCGACTTCCTGGGCCGAGGTCTGTAGCGCCTCGGCATCGTCCGACAGAAGGGTGATTGCCAACCCGCCGCCATTGCTGCCGTCGGCCCCAAATCGAGCACGAACCCCCGGGTATTTCTTGAGACTTTCACCGAAGTCCAGCTCAAACTGCTGCTGGCTGAGTTTACGGCTGTGGCGCGGAACCAAGTTGATCGTCAGGGTCGCTCGGCGAACCGACGCCCCCAACGCGCCACCGCCCGGCCCCTGAACCATCGTCATCGACCCGATGGAGCTATAGACGCTTTTCACCTCTGGACGCGCTTCCAGCTCTTTGCTGATGGCTTTAGTGACGGCATCAGTATCTTCGAGCGTCGAGCCGGGGGCCAGCTCAACCGACATCACAGAGCGCGAGGCCACCAAGCGGGCGCTTGCCATCACCGCGCAAGGCAACGAATTTACGCCGGCGGGCGAGATGATCGATGAGCGGTCTGTCGTCAACGGCGTCGTCGGCCTGCATGCTACGGGTGGTTCGACCAACCACACGATGCATCTGATCGCCATGGCGCGCGCGGCCGGCATCATCCTCACCTGGCAGGATATTTCCGACCTTTCGGATACCGTGCCGCTGCTCGCCCGCGTCTATCCCAACGGTCTTGCGGATGTGAACCATTTCCACGCCGCCGGCGGCATGGGCTTCCTCATCAAGCAGCTTTTGAAACAGGGCTTCGTGCATGACGATGTGCGCACCGTTTTCGGACAGGGTCTCGAAGCCTACACCGTGGACGCCAAGCTTGATGAAAACGGCGCGGTGATGCGCGAGCCATCCCCCGAGCAGAGCCACGACCCTAAGGTCCTCGCCAGCATTGAGACGCCGTTCCAGCCGACCGGCGGGTTGAAGATGCTGACCGGCAATCTCGGCAAATCGGTCATCAAGATCTCCGCCGTGAAGGCCGAACGCCACATCATCGAAGCGCCCGCAATCGTTTTCAACGACCAGCAGGAACTGCAGGACGCCTTCAAGGACGGCAAGCTCAACCGCGACTTCATCGCCGTCGTCCGCTTCCAGGGACCAAAGGCCAACGGCATGCCGGAACTGCACCGCCTGACGCCGCCGCTCGGCGTGCTGCAGGACCGCGGCTTCAAGGTGGCGCTGGTGACGGATGGGCGCATGTCCGGTGCTTCCGGCAAGGTGCCTGCCGCCATCCACGTCACGCCGGAAGCTTCCGATTGCGGCCCGATCTCGCTCATCCGGGACGGCGATATCATCCGCCTCGACGCCATTTCCGGAACGCTGGAAGTGCTCGTGCCTGCCGCCGAACTGGCAAAACGCGAACCGGCACGCGCTGATCTCTCGGGCAATGAATGGGGCATGGGCCGCGAACTTTTCGCCCCCTTCCGCCGCAATGCCGGACCTGCCGACCAGGGCGCCAGCGTTCTGTTCCATTGATTTTTGATGGGCGAAGGCCGGGTGCGGCTTTCGCCTTTCAACCCCACTTTGCGGCATCGCTTGAATGCACCTCTCATCGCCCGAGAGCTGGCGCAGAAACCGCTTTATTTCCCATGTCTTAAACGTCAGACTTGTCATGCGGCTGTGATGATCGCCCTTTAGGGCCTTCTCAGCCGGCCGCGGGACGGCGGTGCAGTTTCGGATGATGGGGCCTGACATGACGATTTTCTCGAGCAAACGCCGCGATGTGCTGAAGCTTATGGCAGGCACCGCCCTGCTGCCGCTGATGGTGGCGGCAAGGCCAGCGATGGCACAGGACGTGGCGCTGCGTGCAATCGTCATCTCCGATCTGCATTCCGCCTATGAGCGCATCGGCCAGCTTCTCGCGGCCATCGAAACGCACATTACTGCCGACAAGACGCCTCATATCATTCTTCTGAATGGCGACCTGTTCGAGATCGGCAATGCGGTGGCCGCGCGTTCCGCCGGCGAAATCGAGTGGACGTTCCTGGCGGCGCTCGCCAAGCTTGCCCCCACCGTCATCAATATCGGCAACCACGAACCCGATATCGACAATGATCTCGCCAATTTCGTCAACCGCGCCAAGGCACTCGGCATCACCGTTCTCTCCAACATCATCGACAAGCGCAGCGGCACCGCCTATGCACCTGCCAGCGCCGAGATGAGCGTCGCCGGCCAACAGATCGTCGTCGCGGGCCTCGCCACCAATGCGATCAATACCTATCCGAAGGCCACGCGCGAGATGCTGGACATTCCGCAGCCGGTGGAATGGGCGAAGGCCAATCTGCCGAGGATCGTCAAGCAGGGCGCGATCAACATTGTTCTGAGCCATGCCGGCGTCGTCGCCGACCGTGATATCCTGCCTTTGCTGCCTGATGGCACGCTGATCATCGGCGGCCACGACCACCTGAATTTCGTGCATGAACAGGGCGCCACGCGTTATGTCCACACCGGCTCCTGGTGCACTTCCATGACGGTCGCGACGATCACGGCTCCTGGCAAGGCTGCGGCCATCGAGACCGTTGCAATCGATCGTGGCGCTCCCGCCTCCCCCGCCCTCAAGAGCCTGATCGAGCAGACACTCGAAAAGCACCTCACGGCGGAAGAGCGGGCAGTCGTCGGCAAATCCGCAAAAGCGATGACCGTCGATGAGGCCGGCCGCCATGTGGCGCAGCTCATCGCCGCAAAAACCGGTGCGGATGTCGGCTTCATCGGCCACACCTCCTTCGGCGCGGGCCTGCCCGAAGGCGATATTCGCCGCTACGATTTCAACGCCTCTTTGCGTTTCGACGGCAAGCTGATGGTGACGGAAGTGGATGGCGCGGCACTTCAGCACATCCTCAAGCGATGCAACCAGGATGGCGACATTGCACTTGCCGACCGGACCGGCGATTATCTTTACGCCATGCCGGAGAAACCGGAAACGAAAGAGCGCTACAGGCTGGTCTGCAACGACTGGTCGGCCACCAACCAGAAATCCTATTTCGGCCGCAGCGATCTTGTTTTTGCGGAAGTGCCTGAAGTGAAGCTGAAGCAGACGGTTCTGGGCGGGCTTT
Organism: Asticcacaulis sp.; assembly: GCA_046289215.1. Taxonomy (GTDB): domain Bacteria; phylum Pseudomonadota; class Alphaproteobacteria; order Caulobacterales; family Caulobacteraceae; genus Asticcacaulis. The sequence goes on from JBKBWB010000124.1 coordinate 6,304, forward strand.
CTTAAAACCTGCATTCTCGCCAGTGAGACACAGGCCCGGGCACCGTACACAACACTAAGATTTCGTGCGGCGGCACATCCCTACGCTCCTCATTCCTGTGCTTGTCACAGGAATCCAGCCGACGCGCGTCCGCGCGGCGGGAAGGACTCCTTTCAGCCCAAGGAGTTGGGCTGGCTGGATCCCTGTGACAAGCACAGGGAAGGAAATGGCGCCG
>JBKBWB010000125.1:0-6515 GCA_046289215.1 Asticcacaulis sp.
ATCCAGATGGACTGCTCGCCGGTCTTGCGACCTTCCGCAGCGCTCCAGTCCAGAATCACATAGGCACCAAACAAGCGCGACACAGATTGACCTCCTGATTAAGTCACGCGCTTTTAGGGCCAAACGCCCTTGGTTAGAACAGCGCGATTGCCTTTAAATGCGCGCTCTTGGGGTTTTTTCGAGTCCTAAACGGAAAAACACGGGGATAAGCGGCGTTTGTGAATGAACTGATAGCCGTTTACGCAACAATAGGCGATGCAAAGTGAACACTGGCCCCCTTGTCCAAATCCGCCAAGCCGCGCAAGGGTCTGGATCAGGATCGCGTCAGAGTGAGACAAGTATGCCCTTGACATCGATAACACCTCTCAAGGCCGGAGTTGCCGGTGCCGGGGTCTTCGGCGGCTTTCACAGCCGTAAATATGCCGAAGCCGAGGGCGTTGTTTTCAAGGGCGTGTTTGATACCAACGCGGAGCGCGCGTCAGCGATTGCGAATACCTACGGCGCAATGGGTTATGGACCGGACGCTCTGGATAGTTTTCTCGAGGGGCTGGATGTGCTGACCTTGGCGACCCCGGCTGTTGCCCACGCGGAGCTTGCGTGCATGGCCCTGGACCGGGGTATTTCAGTTTACTGTGAGAAACCTTTGGCCACGAGCCTTGATGAGGGCCGGGCCATGGTCGAGGCTGCGCGTACCACGGGTCGGGTGCTGGCCAGTGGTCATCAAGAGCGCAGTGTCTTTGCCGCCATGGGTATCCTCAATGCACCAGAACCCCTGCGAAAACTAGAGGCCGTTCGCAACGGACCCTATTCAGAGCGTTGTCGGGATGTATCTGTTGTGCTCGATTTGATGGTTCACGATCTTGATCTGGTCCTGGCTCTCGATCCCGGGGCGCGCCAGAGTCTGGCTGTTCAGGCCGGGTTCACACGTGGGGATCTAGCCGATACCGTCAAGGCAAATCTGGGCTTTGCCGGGGGGTTAGAGGTCCAGCTGATCGCCTCTCGCGATGCCGCGGCCCGTGAGCGGACCATGACCCTGACCTATGACAGTGGGGTCGTCCACATTGATTTTGTCGCGCGCACCTTCGAGAATAGCACCACTTTTGCGCTCAACGCCGACTTTGCCGACACCCCCGCCGGACGCGACCCACTGGCCTTTAGTGTCGGTGCTTTTTTGGATGCGGTTCGTGGGGATGCCACCCGTCCTTTGGTGACGGGCGAAGAGGCGCTGGCGGCACTCGACCTCGCCCTGGCGATTGAAGCGGCAACGCTAGAGGTACGCTATTAACGCCCGCGGAAAATGGTTCCGAACACCAGCACCCCATAGCCCGCAACGGCGAGCCAGAACTTGTGCTCGCTCAGATACGGCGTTTCGCGAACATGACCAACCAGCGCTGCGACCACGAGAGTCAGCGAGATCAAAAACAGCAAAATGGTCGGTGCGGTGAGTTTCATCCCTGATCCCGAGCGGTCTTGACCGTCTGGGCCCCCAAACTTTTCAACTATATCCCCGATACGCGGCCCATACCCTTCGGATCGTATCCCAGATGTTTTAAATCAGCTTTGTGTTCAGGGCCAGTGCTTTGGTTGCGGGCGCTTTAGTAGGCCTGACCCGTAAAGAGGAACTCATGCAACACCAGTAGCGTCAGGACAAGTGACCCGGCCCAGAACAGTTGTAACCGCCCCAGCTCGCGCCATTCAAGGCGGTTGCGACCCTGAAGAATGGCCACAAACGGCAGGCGTGAAGTCTGGGCCAGATAGACGTTCCAGGCCGCGCCGTAGCGGGCGGCGCGCTTATGATCGATGCTGATCATGCCGAGTACCGCTACGGTCAAAAACGTGCCGAAAAACAGAAAGCTGGCCAGATCTGCATTGGTCAGAAGGTGTCCGATCGCCCAGAGCGTCACCCCCGACAGCACCGGATGGCGGCTGATCCGGCTGATCCCCGTGGCCTCGGCGGGCAGGGTTCCCGGTGCGACCATGCCCGTGACCTTGGGCGAGAATAGACCCAAAAGCATCAGGGCCGTGGCCAGCAAATTGAGCGGAAGCAACAACCAGCGCAGAATCTGACCCGTGGACCAAAGTGACCAGTTGGATGGATCGGTTTTGGCCGCGCCATAGCTCTGGATTACCCAAAGGAGCACAATCAGCGAAAGGGCAGAAAACAGGATGAGATAAATCTTGTGCCCAATGGCCTCGACCAGTTGGCTACGCAGGATCGTGCTGCTGACCAACAGGTGCAAGCTCAGAAAAAACGCACAGGCCAGAGCCAGAATCCACATGGTGACCTCAAAAGCCGGGCAAATTAGGCCGTTACCCTTAACCGAGGATCCGCCAGACGGGAATAGGGCAGGGCACGGATCCGTTTTTTCTCCGCTCTGGTGTGGGCTTGAGGCTGAGGTTTTTGTTCACTTGGTTGTCCAAGGGCTTGCCTCAATACCTTGGCTTTCGGTGGCCAAGGCCTCACGTATCATGTCCGGGGGGGACGGGGGACGTCTTGCCCATCCGCAGGCGCTGGCACAGGTGCTTTGGGCGGTTTGGGTCTGCGGATCACGGCGTCGATGTGGGAGAGCCACTTGCGACCCAGTTTGACGGCGGCATCGGCGCTGGCGCCCGGCTGGCGGTGGACCAGATCCGGGCCAAACACCTCAAGCTCCAGCTCCGGATAGCGCACATCATCGAACATCAGCCGCAGTACGACTCGGCTGGCCCCGGAAAAGGTCTCGTCGAGCACCCGGCGGTTTTCCCCGCGTTGCGAGCGGCCCACCACCTTGCCGTCGATGATCAGCTCGGCCCCTTCGATCTCGTCAAAGCCGAACACCAAGCCGTTGCCGGAACGGTCCCACAGCACAGCCAGATCGCCCCGGGTAAAGTCGAGGGCGGCGGCCTTGCCGTGGGTAAAGTCCATCACCTCGGCATCCGGCAGTTTGCCCAGCGCCTTGGCCAGGGTCCGGCGCATGCGGCGGGTATCTTCGAGCCACCAACCCAGTCCCTTGGCAATCACCGTGAACAGGGCGGCTGCCAGAGCAAACCAGATCAGGGTGCGGGCGAGCTGGTCCATCAGTCGGCCAGGGTGATTTCGACCGGCACATGGTCCGAGGGCTTGTCCATGGCACGGGCGTCTTTGTGGGTTTGGATCGCGCGGAGCTGGTCGGCGGCTTGGGGCGAGAGCAGATGGTGGTCGATGCGGATGCCGTGATTGCGCGGCCAGGCCCCGGCCTGATAATCCCAAAAAGTATAGGTCCCCGCGGGTTCCCCAAGCTGCGTATGGGCGTCGGTATAGCCGAGGTTCAAAAGGCTGCGAAACCGCGCCCGGCTTTCCGGCTGGAACAGGGCATCGTCGATCCAGGCGGCGGGATTATAGCAATCCTCGGGCTCGGGGATGACGTTGTAATCGCCGCACAGGACGCAACGCTCTTCCAGCGCCAAGAGGTCGCGGGCATGGTTTATCAGCCGGTCCATCCAGGCGAGCTTGTAGGGAAACTTCTCGGTGCCGAGCGGGTTACCGTTGGGCAGATAGAGGCTGGCGACCCGCACGGGCGTAGGGGCGAGGACGACCGCTTCGATATAGCGCGCCTGTTCATCCTCGGGATCGCCGGGCAGGCCGCGCCGGATGTCTTCGAGTGGGAACTTCGACAGCAGGGCCACACCATTATAGGTCTTCTGGCCATGGGTTTCGACATTATAGCCCAACGATTCAAAGGCTTCGCGCGGAAACTTCTCGTCGATGCACTTCAATTCCTGAAGGCAGGCCACGTCCGGGCTCACGTCCTTGAACCAGCTGAGGACCGTCTCGAGGCGGGCATTGATCGAATTGACGTTCCAAGTGGCGATACGCATGGCGATTCCTTTTGCACCAAGGCTAAGGCCTTGAGGGCAAAGGCTCAAGCGCGTGTTCGGAGGGGATCAGAGCGATGGTGCCGGCGGAACTTTAGGGAATGGCGGCATACTGACCCTAAACGGGGCATCATTCTTTTCGGTCAAGGTGAGGGTTTGGGTGCCCCGTAGCACCACAAGAGTCAGCTCAGGATCTGATGACTGGCGGGCGATATCAAACACATCCTGAGGCTCGAGGACCGGTCTTTGATTGACGCTGATAATCCGATCACCTTTTCTGAGGTGTCGAATGTTGGTGCCGCTCACAGCCTCGACCATCACTTGCGCTTTGGATTGTTCGAGTGTCAGGCAGTCCTGATTATTGCAAACCTTAACGCTGTTGGTCTTTTTCAGTAACGACAGTGAATTGTCGTCGTCAGAGCCTGGTATGGCCTTACTTAAAACGGGCAGCGCAACCCCAACGGCGAGCAAAAGGCTAAGGGCCAGACCGCAAACCGCCCCCGTGTTTAAACGTCCCATCGTCCTGATTTCCCCCGGATCAACACTGTTGTTTCATCACCTGATATTACCTATGATTGATCCCGTTGGGGAAGGGGAATTTTATGGACGATATGTTACTGTGGACGCTGGTATCGGCTGTGGCGACGGTGATGACCGCCCTGACGGGGGTGATTTTCTGGCTGATTAGCCAGCGTAATCAGGCCAAGACCGATAAGGCCGAATTCTATGTTGCCTTTACCCAGCGCTATAACAGCTCAGACATGCACGATGCGCTTTATCGCTTGATGGCGCTCTATACCCATGATCGAGACAGCTTTGTCGATCGCTATCTGTCCGCATTCATGGCGCGCACCCAGGAGGGGTTCGAGATCGAACGCTCGCGCCGCATCGTCAGCCGCTATTTCAACGATATTGCGGATCTTCATCGCAATAAGCTGATCGACCGTAAGCTGGCGCGCATGCTATGCAATTTTCAGGGGCTAAACATCTATTACAATGTCGTCATACCTATGAGCCGCGCCCGTTACGGACAGTCCAAGGAACGCGAGCACATTTATGCCGTGTTAAAATCGATCCGTCCGCGTTTCGATGATGGCGCGCTGGGGCTGAACATCGCGCCGGGCTCGGCCAAGGTCTAGACCTTGAGGGCTTTTCCACTAGAGCGAAAAACTCACGCCGCAGCCGCAAGAGGATTTGGCGTTGGGATTGAGAATCTTGAACTGGGCTCCGATCAGCTCATCGACGAAATCAATGATGGATCCGTTCAGATAGGGCAGGGAGACCGTGTCCACCAGTGCCGTGGCCCCATCATAGGCAATGGCCACATCCTCGGGCTCGGCGTCGTGCACCAGTGCCAGATCGTACTGAAAACCGGAACAGCCACCGCCATTGACGGCCACGCGCAGCATCACGGGGCGGCCCTCTTCGGCACTAAGGGCCTTGAGGCGGGCGGCTGCCCCAGCGGTCAGGGAGACAGATTGAGACGTCATCATATGCCCTATATGAGGCGCAAGGGCGGGTCCGAAAAGGCCCTTTTGGATGTAAATTCGTGTCTGTTCCCGGATAAGGTCTTTATTCGCAGGGCGCTGCGACCCATTATCAGTCCCTCATGCCGCGGTGAGTCTCGGCTTTGTTGTTTGTCCCGTCCCGGAGTGCCCGATGTCCCAATCCGCAGAAAAGCCTTTGGAGCGTCTGATGGAACGTCCGCCGCTCGTGCCTTATGCGGAACGGTTTGACCGCTCACGCGGACGCCTGTTTATCGAACAGGAAAGCCGTACCCGGACCCCCTTTGCCCGCGACCGCGACCGGATTATTCACAGCACCGCCTTTCGCCGCCTGAAAGAAAAGACCCAGGTGTTTGTGGCCCACGAGGGTGACTATTTTCGGACCCGCCTGACCCATTCGCTGGAAGTCGCCCAGATTGCCCGCTCCTTGGCCTATGCGCTGGGGCTGGATACGGATTTGGCGGAAACCATCGCTTTGGCTCACGACCTCGGCCATCCGCCGTTTGGCCATGCGGGAGAGGATGAACTGCAAAAATGCATGGCCCCATGGGGTGGGTTTGATCACAACGTCCAGACGTTCCGGGTGGTGACCAAGCTGGAAGAGCGATACCCGGCTTTTGATGGTCTGAACCTGACCTGGGAAACTCTCGAAGGGGTGGTCAAGCACAATGGGCCTGTCACCCACAAGCTGCACGAACCTTCATGGCAAGCCATCAATGACTACAGCGGTGACTGGGACCTGCGGCTGGGTACCTTTGCCTCGGCCGAAGCCCAGGTCGCGGCGATTTCCGATGACATCGCCTATAATAACCATGATGTGGATGATGGTCTGCAGGCGGGCCTGTTCAGCCTTGAGGACCTGCGTGACATTCCACTGATCGGCCCAGCCTTGGCCGAGGTGGAGGCCGAGTGGCCTGGGATCTCACCGACCATGCTGCGCCTCGAAGCAGTTCGACGCATGATCGGCCAGATGGTCGATGACGTGCTGGTTGAAACCGACCGGCGCGCCAGGGCTGCCGGGGTTCAATCGCCCGAAGATGTGCGTCTAATGATCCTGCCGATCGTGGCCTTTTCCGCCCCGATGCTGGAGGATCTGTCTCGGCTGCGGGCATTCCTTTATGAGCGGATGTATCGCCATTACCGGGTCAACCGGACTCGCTCTCAAGCGCGGCGAAT
>JBKBWB010000126.1:0-6443 GCA_046289215.1 Asticcacaulis sp.
GCCGGGGATGTGGTCTGTGAGGGCGAGGGGCTGGAACGGGCGCAGATGCTCTTTGCCCGCAAAATGGAAGCTCTATTGCTGGCCGGTCAAAAGGTCGTCGGTCTCGGCGGCGGTCATGAAATCGGTTGGGCCACAGCCAGCGGCTGGCTGGCAGCGGAACGCGAGAAAGCGCCAGACGCACGTCTGGGCCTGATCAATTTCGATGCCCATTTTGATTTGCGCGATGCGCCTGTACCGACGTCGGGGACGCCGTTCCTGCAGGCGTTGCGTGAAGCCGGGCGAATGGGGCAGGACCTGTCCTATCTGGCGGTCGGCATCAGTGAGGCCGCCAATACGCCGGTCCTGTTCCGCCGCGCCCGGGAGACCGGGACCCAGTGGGTCGCTGACGAGGCCTGTACCCGCGATCAGATGCCCTTGCTTCAAGCCCGCCTCGCCGAATGGCTGTCTGGGCGGGATGCGGTTTATATGACCTTGTGTCTGGATGTGCTCCCGGCCGCCGTGGCCCCCGGGGTCAGTGCGCCGTCGGCACTGGGGGTGGCGCCCGATGTGGTCCTGGCGCTGATGCAGAGCGTTGCAGAGAGTGGCAAGCTACGGGTCATGGATGTCGCAGAGCTGTCGCCGCCGTTTGATCTGGATCATCGAACGGCCCGGACGGCGGCGCGAATGATCTGGTCAAGCTGCCGGGCGTGGCGCTGATTTCACAAAGCTGACGACCCAATAAAAAACGCGCCGCAGATGCCTGCAGCGCGTTTTGTTTCGGTAGGCCCGAGATCTTAGGAGATGTCTTCGTTGATCAGGCCGATCTTGAAGTAGCCTTCGTCCTGAAGCTCGTTCAGGACTTCCATGAACTTCTCGTAGCTCACTTCGGCCGAGGCGCGCACCATCACGCGCTCTTCGCGGCTGGTGGTGCCAAAAGCGGTTTCGAGATCGCCAGCCAGACCATCAATCGAGGTTTGCTTTTCAGCGATATAGATATCGCCGTTTTCCTGAATCGAAATGTAAACCGGATCCTTGTCTGGTTTCGGCCCGTCCACTGCCGGGGGCAGGTCAAGCTTGATCGACACGGTCGCAACCGGGATCGACACCATGAAGATGATCAGCAGCACAAGCATGATGTCCACGAAGGGCGTCACGTTGATGTCTGAGTTTTGATCGACTGTATAACGGCTGCCATCGCCGCCGCCAGAGAGCTTGGCCCCCATGTTTCGTTCTCCCTACAAGTCCGTTCTGGAAACGGTACCCGGTCACGCTTCAGCCGTCAGTTTTGACGTCACTTTTCGTTGAAGTAAAGCGCGGCCGCGAGTTTGGAAAGGATATTTCCCCGTTCGCGGCCGTTTTTTTACTCACATCCGCTGACAAAAGCGTAAAAATCGCTCCTGGAGGGCGATATCGGTTTTGAAAACACCGGTGAAGCGCGTTGTGATGGTGCTGACGTCCTTGTGGTGTACGCCGCGCGTGCTCATGCACTGGTGCTGAGCGTCGATCAGAATCGCCACGCCTTTGGGGGCCAGATTGCTTTCCAGCGCGTCCGAAATCTGCTTGGTCATGGTCTCCTGAGTCTGGAGACGCTTGGCATAGATCTCCACCACACGGGCGATTTTAGAGATCCCCACGACCTTATCGGTTGGCATATAGGCGACATAGGCCTTGCCCAGGAACGGCGCCATGTGGTGCTCGCAATGGCTTTCGACATCGATATCGCGCAGCATCACGATGTCATCGTAACCTTGGACGTCTTCGAACGTGCGCGACAGTTCCTTGGCCGGGTCGGCCTTGTAGCCTTGGAACCATTCTTCAAAGGCATCGACGACGCGCTTCGGGGTGTCGATCAAGCCTTCGCGCGACGGATCATCGCCGGCCCAGGCCAGAAGCGTGCGTACAGCAGCCATGGCGGCTTCGCGCGACGGTTTGGTGCCCGAAACGGGCGCTGTTTCAGACGACGAACCGGTCCCGGCCGCCGGTACAGGCGAAGAAGTCAAGCTGGCATCCATGACAGAGATCTCTTTCCAAGGGTCGAGTAGCGCCGAAGCGATGGCTCCGGAAATGACGCGTGGCACCCTACTGGGGAGTAAACGCTTCATGCTGGACCTTGGATCAAAGCTGCGTTGCCTTGTAGGGGGCGGACTTTGATGGAACACGGTTCAGCAGTGGTGCTTCACTCCGTGTGCGTCTATATGGGACACAAGCCCTTTTGTGCAACTGTTCACGCTTTTGGATTCTCATGAAACTCACGATCCACGATACTCTGGCCCGAGAAAAACGCGAATTTACCCCGGTGAATCCGGAGCGGGTCACGATGTATGTTTGTGGACCCACCGTCTATAACACCGCTCATATCGGCAATGCCCGTCCGGCGGTGGTGTTTGACACGTTGTTTCGGGTGCTGCGCGACCTTTATGGGGCAGAGCGTGTGATCTACGCCCGCAACATCACGGACGTTGACGACAAGATCAACGCCCGGGCAGCAGCGGATGGCGTGGACATTTCAGTCATCACGGAAAAGTACACCGAGATCTATCGGGCGGACATGGCCGCTCTCGGCGTGCTGTCACCGTCGCTGGAGCCTAAGGTGACCGCCCATATGGACGCGATCATCACCCAGATCGGCCAGATTCTTGCCCAGGGTCATGCCTACGAGGCTGAAGGCCATGTGCTGTTTGATGTGGCCAGTTTCCCAGACTATGGCCAGCTTTCTGGGCGCAATCTTGAGGACATGATTGCCGGTGCCAGGGTCGAGGTCGCCCCTTATAAGCGTAATCCGCAGGACTTTGTCCTGTGGAAGCCCTCAAAGCCCGGTGAGCCGTCATGGGACAGCCCTTGGGGCTCAGGGCGTCCGGGCTGGCATATCGAGTGCTCGGCCATGATCGATCATAATCTCGGCTTGCCGATTGATATTCACGGCGGGGGGATGGATCTGGTGTTTCCGCACCATGAAAACGAAATCGCCCAAGGCCGCTGCGCCCATGCCCACGGCGGGCAGGGGACCGACTATGCCCGCTACTGGATGCACAACGGCTTCCTGACCATGGATGCGGAAAAGATGTCAAAGTCATTGGGCAACGTCCAGATTGTTCATGACCTGCTCAAGAGCTGGCCCGGAGAGGTGCTTCGCCTCTCGCTGCTATCGGCCCATTACCGGGCCCCGCTGGACTGGACCGATGCCTTGCTGAGCCAGTCGTCCGAGCTGCTGAACAAGCTCTATCAGGCTCTGAGCGATGCGGGGCGGTTGGGGATTGAGGCGGCTGAAACTGCGGACCCGGAGGCGCTGGATCTGGTGCGTCAATGCCTGCGGGACGATCTGAATACGCCGGGCGCCGTGGCCGCCCTGAACGGGCTTTATCGGAGCCTTCGTGAGGCACTCAGCCATGTGGAGCGGGCCCCACAGGATGCCGAGGGACGCTCCTTGGCGGCTGTGGCTCTTGCCACCCTTCAGCAGGGCGGGGCGCTCATAGGGCTTTTGCAGTCCAAGCCGTCAGACTGGTTCCAGGGACAGGCCGATGAAGGTCAGAAGGCCGAGATCGATGCCCTTGTGGCCGCTCGAACCGAAGCCCGGACGACCAAGAACTGGGCTGAGGCCGACCGGATCCGGGATGCCCTGGCGGCGCTCAAGGTCGAAGTGATGGACGGCCCGAGCGGTGCGACGTGGAAATTCAAGACCTGAGGCAGAGCCTTAAAGCGGCGGCAAGAGAAGATCTCTGGCCGTCGCGCTGTCCTTAGTGATCTGGGCCTTTAGGGCATCAAGACCCTCGAAGCGTTGTTCCGGGCGAATAAACGTCAGCAACTGGGTTTCAACTGTCTGGCCGTAGAGGTCTTCGTTGACATCAAACAGATGGACTTCCAGCCGGGCTTCGGTGCCTTCGACGCTAGGACGCTGGCCCAAATTGGCGACACCGGGGATGGCGCGTCCATCGGCTAAGGTCGTTCGGGTGGCATAGACGCCGAAACGCGGGCGCTGATAATCGCCGAGGGCGATGTTCAGCGTTGGGAAGCCCAGGGTGCGCCCGCGCTTGACTCCGTGACTGACCACGCCTTCGATGGCGAATGGCCGCCCCATGGCCTGGGCCGCAGAAACAGGATCTCCGTTTTCGAGTGCGGTACGGATGGCCGAGGAGGCGTATTTGATCCCGTTCTGGCTGCGACACTCGGGAGTAACGGATACCCCGAAACCCAAAGTCTGCCCCTGAGCCTGAAGGCTTTGCGGACTGCCACTGCGGCCCTTGCCGTAGGTGATGTCGAACCCGACGGCAACATGACGGGCGCCGAGGCCTTCCGACAGGATAGTCTGGGCAAAGGCCTCATCGCTCAAGGCGGCCATGCTCGCGTCAAACGGCAGGACGTAAAACAGATCCACGCCCAGATCGGCGAGGGCGCGTGTCTGCTGGTCGAGAGTCATTAATCGGAAGGGCGGCAGGTCCGGTTGGAAAAAACGCCGAGGGTGCGGATCAAAGCTCACGACGCCCAAGGGGCAACCCAGCGCCCGGGCAGCCCGGGCGGCATCGGCGATGACGGTCTGATGGCCCTTATGGACCCCGTCGAAATTGCCGAGGGCGAGGCTGGCGCCGCGACAGGTCTGCGGCAAATCCACCCAACTGTGCAGTCGGATCAAAGGATCAGCTCCCGGAAACGGGCGGATTGGCCCGGGGTACCATGACGACGGCCTGGCCATTTAGAACCTTTTTGCCGCCGACAGTGCAGAGCGTGTCGAGTGTCACATAGCCTGTCTTAGGGTCAATAGCCTCGACCCGGATCCGGATCGTCAGCTCAGCGCCCGGGCGGACCGGACGCAAAAAATTCAGCGATTGGGACACATAAATCGCGCCATTACCCGGAAATTCATTGCCCAGGACGGCCGAGATGTAGCCGCCAATGAGGAGACCGTGAGCGATAATGCCCTTGAAGGGTGTGCTTTCGGCATAGACAGGATCCAGATGAATCGGATTACGATCTCCGGATACGGCGGCGAATGCCTCAATAGCTTCGACGCTAACCGTTTGAATTTTAGTATGTTCCTGTCCAATAGACAGGGTTTCCAGAGTGATTGAGTTTTGCATGCTGGCTTTCTAGCAGACTTTTCGTGACAGCCTTAACCGGATCGCAAGGCCTGCTGTGTAAATTGGCATCATCTCAAGAAGGGTTCGCATAATGCGGTACCTGGTAACTTGGTGGGGCGTCTATACTCATGGCCATCGATATGTCCATGCCGGTCCTGGTTGTTGATGACTACAAAACCATGCTCCGGATCATTTCCAACCTGCTGAAGCAGCTTGGTTTTGAAAATGTGGAAGAGGCATCGGATGGAACCGAAGCCTATGAAAAAATGAAATCGACCAACTATGGTCTGGTCATCTCTGACTGGAACATGGAACCGATGACGGGTTACGAGCTCTTGCTCAAGGTTCGGGCTGACGATGGCCTGAAGCGGACCCCCTTCATCATGGTCACGGCAGAATCCAAGACGGAAAACGTCATTGCTGCGAAGAAGGCCGGTGTAAACAACTACATCGTGAAGCCCTTCAATGCGGCGACCTTGAAGCAGAAGATTGTCGCCGTCCTCGGTGAATTCTAACCTAAGAAGGTCGTGATGGGCCAGCCAGCAGAAAACCAGAACTATGAGGCCCCCGAGGCCGTTGAGGCGCCTGCGCTGGATCCGCATCTGATCGGTCTGATGAAGCAGTCCGAGGCCCTTGTCTCGTCTATGCGCGATTTCTTTCAGCGCCTGGACCGGAACATGTACTCGGAGTTTCGCACGATTGCGGCCTATATCGCCAAGGCACGGGATGAGATCACCGCGCTGCAGCCGAATAATCTGTCCCGCGAACGGATCCCGTCCGCTGGCGCAGAACTCGAGGCGATTACCCGCGATACCGAAACGGCGACCAATACGATCATGAACTCGGCAGAGGCGATTCTCGGCATGGAAGCCGACGATCTCGCCACCTATCGGGCTAAGGTCGAAAACGAAGTGATGATCATCTTCGAAGCCTGTAGCTTCCAGGACATCACCGGACAACGCGTGTCCAAGGTCGTTAATGTGCTTCGGCAGATCGAAGCCCGGGTTGGTCGCTTGGCCAATTCTCTGGGTGTCGAAGATGCGCAGGCAGAACTCAGCGCCGAAGAAAAGCGCAAACGCGATCTTTTGCTCAATGGACCGGCCGTCAATGGCCCGGAAACCGGGCAGGATGATATCGATGCGCTGTTCAACGGCCAACCGTCCGCTTTGTCTGGACAGGATGATATCGATGCGATGTTTGACGCCCCCGCCGGGCAGGATGACATCGACGCGATGTTCGATGCTCCGGCAGGACAGGACGACATCGATGCGATGTTTGACGCTCCGGCTGTTGCGGCCCCCGAACCCGCTCCGCAGTCGAAACCGGCCCCCAAGCCGGAGCCAAAAGTTGCACCCAAGGCAGAGGCCAAACCGGCCACGCCAGCCGCACCGA
>JBKBWB010000127.1:0-6398 GCA_046289215.1 Asticcacaulis sp.
CCTTGACGCTCAGGCTCTCGGCGTCAAACGCCCCGACCCGGGCATTAAACACCACGGCCTCATTGGCTGCACAATGGCTCGGGATCGCGGCCTGCGCGTGCGCTGTCCCCGCCCATGCCCCCATCAGGCCAAGGCTCGCCACCATCCCCACCATCAAAGCCGTGGGCTTTTTAAATCCGCTGATCATCAAAAGACTCTCCAGAGTGAAATACGCCACAGCCCTAAGTCAGGCCTCTTGTCCCGGCAAGCCTTGCAACCCGAACCGGACGGTCAAAATGTCCAAAGGCTGCGTGGGACAGGGTGATAACGCGGCCTCCGGCGCCCCTGCGTCACGTTGCGGCGAAGTAAGTTAAACCGCTCTCGAACATCTGATAGCCATGAAGCATGGCTGATCCGCCCTCCCTGCCGCGTAAATCTAGACTGTTCACGTCCAACGATGTGGCCGTCACCCTTGTCTATTACCCGCCGGGCCTGATCCAACCCGATCATGCTCACCATGGGCCTCAGATGTCCGTGCTTTTGGCGGGCGGCTTTCGCGAACAGACGGGCCAAAATGATACCGAGCCATCCCAAAGGGTCAGCGCCCTGAAGTCCGCCGGGGCCCGCCACGCCGTCCGGTTCGGGCGTCACGGGGCTCTGATGCTGTCCATGGACCTTGGCCGCGACTTGCCCCTCCCCGTTCGTCAGGCGGGGGACTGGCGGCCTCTGTCACAGAATGCGCACGCACTCGCCGCGACTTTGCTCGGCACGTCTGATCGCCAAGACGTCGTAGACGATCTGATGGCCGAAATCCGTGAGGCCTCTCCGCTTGTCGGGCTTAGCCCGCCCGCCGCCGTTCAGAGACTGAAAGAGGCCCTTGATGACGACCCCGCGCACATTCAGATCCGCGACATGGCCCAAACCCTGGATGTTCATCGCGTTCATCTGTCACGCGCCTTTTCCGCCGCCTATGGCTTGCCACCCAGCCTGTACCGTCGCCGCCGGATGACCGCCCATGCCCTTGCCTTGACCTGTCGGGACCGTCTGCCTCTTGCCCATATTGCGGCTGAGGCGGGGTTTGCTGATCAAAGCCACATGAACCGAGCCTTTCGGCACGAACTGGGCCTCAACCCCGCCAAGCTCCGCCGACTGTTCAGCGTTACTTCCGTACAAGACGCGAACAGTCCAAAGGCTTAGCCTGGCCCCAAACAGGAGCCCGCCATGAAACCCTTCGCCCTGGCTTTCGCCTTACTCTGCCTTGCTCTGCCCGCTCATGCGGCCACGCCCGACAAGGACGCCGCGTTCCGTGCGGATTTAGACGTCTTCCTGACCGAGGCCATGAAACGGCTGGAAACCGTGCCTGCGGTTTCGGTCGCCGTTGCGCATGCCTCAGGTCCGGTCGAGATGCGGGCTCTGGGCTATGCCGACTTGACCCGAAAGATCCCGGCGACACCCGAGACCCCGTTCTACATCGCGTCGGCAACCAAGGCCGTGGTCGGAACCACCTTTGCAGCGCTCGAACAAAGCGGCCGTATTAATCTCGACTGGACCCTGGCCGACTTGGCGTCGGATATCCGCTTCCATCCGTCGATTGACCCCGCAAAAGTCACCTTGCGACACCTGCTGACCCACACGCATGGTCTGGAGAACAACGCCTTGGCCTGGCGGTTGGCATTTACCGGTGATCCGGGACCAGACGCCGCATGGCAGATCCTGGCCCACACCGTTGCCGATCCCGAAGCCCCTCTCGGCACCTATCGTTATGGCAATGTCGGCTACAACATCGCCACCCTGCTCATTGAGCGCAAACTGGGCCAGCGCTGGCAGGACCTGGTTGAAGCAGAAGTGCTGATCCCGCTCGGCATGCACAAGACGTTTGCCAAGGGCCTCGATCAGCACGCCGTCGCGCTCCCATATCTGGGCGCGGGACCAAAGGGCTGGGAAGCCGGTCTCAGCAAGACGGACTCGACCCTGCAATCCGCAGGGGGCCTCTATTCCAACGCCCGCGACATGGGCATATGGCTCAGCGCGCAACTGAAAGCCCATGCGGGGGCGACGTCAGCGCTCGCGCCTGCCCTGCGGCTCAGCCATGCGCCCACGGCAACCCTGACCGATGACTTCGCAGGCTTTAAGCGGACAGGCTATGGCTTGGGATGGTATTCGGGCACCTACGACGGCGCGCCCTTTTTCCACGCCTTTGGAAGCTTCAGTGGCTTCAGGAGCCACACCTCCTTCATGCCCGATCGTGACCTGGCAGTCGCGGTCCTCAGCAATGATGACGCCATTGGTTTTCGTCTGACCGATATTGTGGCCGCTTTCGCCTATGACTGGTACGGACAGGGGCCCGCTCATGCCAAGGCCCGGGGGGAAACCGCCCTCGCGGCGCTCGATGCCCAAGAGGCCGCCTTCCCGGGACGGGTCGCGGACCAACGCGCCAAGCTGGCTGCCCGGCCCTGGCTGCTGACCTTGCCGAAAACCGCCTATGCTGGTCGCTGGTGCAACAGCGATTATGGGGACCTGACGATCGAAGTCGCCGGGGATGATATGATCGTGCGCATGGCCCGGCTTTCTGGCATCGCCACCGCGTTCACCAAAGAAGACACCATCCGCGTTGAGCTTGTCCCCAACCAAGGCGACGTGATGACCTTTAAGGTCAGCGGCAAGCAAGTGACTGGTCTGATCATCAAAGAGGCCGCCTTTAGCCGCACCTGTCCTTAGCGCGACTGTTCACCGGCATCACAGCCATAAGCATAACAACCCGGCCCGTATGGGTTTCTCGCCCTCCTTCTTGCTCCCCCAGTCACCCGCTAAGTCACCCGACAGTCGCCCGAATGTCGGGTGACTGTCGCCTTGTGACGGCTTGCTGATCCAGGCGGTATTTGCCCCCGAAATCATCCGCCTGCCCACCGTCAACCTCGAACGCGCCCTGACTGAACGCAAACTCGGCCGCAAGCTCTAGAGCCGGTTAAGGGGGGCGCTCGGTATGGGGTGTCCCCTGCCCTTATCAAGGCAACCTAGGTCAGCGCCCCAGCTTGAGCTCAACACCGAGCACAACGGCCACGCCTTCACCGGGGGCAAAGCTGGCATTATCCTGGCCCCCGAGATTATTCTGGGCCGCAATGACCGTCGAGACATAGCGTTCGTCCGTAAGGTTACGCCCCTCAAGAAATACCGAAACTCGCTTGCTGTCCCAGCCCATCCGCGCCCCCAGAGTAGTATAGCCCTCTGCCCGCAAGCTATTGGCATAATCCGCAAAGCCGCCTTCGGGGACATGATCCACCTTGACCCCCGCAAACAGGCCCTTGGCCCCGTGATAGTCAAGGCTCAGAGTCGCCGCATGTTCGGGGACGATCGGCAGGGTGTTGTTGCCAAAGCGCGGATCCTGATCAAAGCGTGCTTGGGTCCATGTCCATGCACCAGACAGTTGAAGCGTTTGCGTCAAGGGGACACTGGCAAAAGCCTCGACGCCCAGACGGCGGGTCTTATCCGCATTGCCCACACTTGAAACGGTTTGAGACACAGGATCAGTTGTCGAAACCAGCTCGCCCTTCAGGTGGCTCCGATAGACCGTCAAGTCCAGCCGCACAGGCCCCACGCGGCCCCTGGCCCCGATCTCGACGGTGGTCGCGGCCTGATCACCCAGGTTGGCGACCACTGGACGTCTGGGGTTTGTCCCATTGACCAAAGCCGACCCCATACCCAGACCATTGGCATTGATGAGCAACACGTCCCAGGTCGGCGGCTCGTGGGTGCGCGATGCGGAGGCAAACAGTTCAAGCGTTTCGTGAACCTGATAGCGGAGCAGCACGAGGCCTGTCGTTGCCTCATATTGGCGATCAAACCCTGTGCCGGGCCGTGCGCTACGCGTCGGAAACCGATCCGAAATCTCGCGACTGTGGCGGTTATAAGCCACCACGCCCTCAAGGGTTACATGCGGGACAACCGGGGCCTTGAGGCCAGCCGATAGGGTGTCGCGCTCAGCTGTCAGCGTATTATCTGCCCAAAGCAAGCCGCGCGCGCCCGTAAAGCTGGGGAGCGTGCCACCGCCATTGAGGTACTGTTGCACCTCACGCGTGCCACGTTGACCCAGGTAGCCTACACGCCATTTCGTAACGCCCACGCCCCCCGACAGTTCAGCGGACAAAGCCCAGTCAGTGTTGTCCTCGACCTGGACATCACGCCGCCTGAATTCGACCGACGTAGCCATCCGGCTGAGATCCAGCTTGCCGCGAATGGGGCCAAAATCGTGCGCGATTCCCACAGCAAGGCGCGCCCGCTCGGCCCAGCGGCGCCAGTCGCCGTTGACATTGCCGGGTTGAGCTTCTAGCGCGCCCGCCTCGATCTGCTTGAGGGTCAACGGCCCTGGCAGCTCCAGTTCGCTGTCACTATAGATCAAATTGGCAGACAGGCTTGTGGCCGCATTCAGGCTCCATTGCCCCCCCGCCAAAACACGCCCGGCCTGCTGAGCTGAAAAAGCTCGCTCGCCCGTCTGGCTGAACCCGCTTAGGCTGAGATAGCCCGCGCGATCCGCCGTGCCCGCCCCCATAGCCAGTTGCGCACGAGCGGACTCAAAACTTCCGGTTTCAGCCCGAAACAAGGCTCCATTCAGATCTCGGCCCGATTGCAGGCGAAAATCGATTGCGCCCCCGAGCGTTGCCGCTTCGTTCAGGACGGCTCGCCCGCCGCGCAACACCAGCGCGCGGTCAAAGGCCAGGGGCTCAACCCATTCAACAAAATCAAAGCTGGTGTCGGCGTAGGTCATGGGCAGATCATTCAGGCGTAATTCCACCCCGCGCCCAGCGGGTTGGGTTCCGCGCTGCAACCCGGACCCGCGGATGGACAATCGCGGATGATCAACCCCGCCAAAATTGGTCTGAGCCAGCACACCGGGGGTACCGGAAAACAGGTCTGGCAAGGTCGACAGTCGCGCAAGGCGCACCGGTTCGACGGCGACGGCTCCGGGACTATTGCCGGGCCGCTCTCCAATCACGAGCACGGTTGTCAAAGGATTTGACCCGGTTGGGGCTGTGTCTTGATCTTGGACTTGGGCTTGAGCCTGGGCCAGCCCCCCAATCAGCGCAAGGGTGGTGGCCAGAAGCGGGGTGAAGGTCCGACAAAACGACATAGCAATCCCTAAGGGCCTGGACCTTCGCCAAGTCACCCAAAGCAAAGGCCAAGTTATTCGATTCAGAATTGCTTATTTAGTCGAAAAGCCTTGGCCCGAACCAGTGGCCCAATTGTCCTACCCCTTGCAGAGCCTGATACAATCTTCCAACACAAGCCCATGACGCCCTGGCAATGTCCGACACCCATTTTGACGCGCAACAGGCCCTCACCTACGCCAAGCGGCTGGACCTCGGCCAGAGCGCCCTCGCCTATATTGTCATCGCAGTGGCGTTTCTGGTGTTCATGGGCCCCGAACCGATCCTGAAGGTGATTTTGGGCGCCATCGGCGCGGGCCTGCTGATCCAAGCGGTGTTTGCCCCCCGAAATCATCCGCCTGCCCACCGTCAACCTCGAACGCGCCCTGACTAAACGCAAACTCGGCCGCAAACTCTAGGGCCGGTTAAGGGGGGCGCTCGGTATGGGGTGTCCTCTGCCCTCACCCCCTACTCACAAGATGCGCCTTGAGGCCGGAGGGGAACAGCTGCGGTTGGCCGGGCTGGTCGAGGGCATCGAGGGCAAACCATTCGGCGAAACACGGGCCGCCATGGGTCTCCTGGAACGCGAGGCGCTCCACCCCGTCAAAGGCCCCCGCCGGAAAGTCGACGGTATAGATCGCCAGGATCTCATGGCCGACATGGCCTTCGTGGGTGAAGATGTTTTCCATAAACACCGGCGGCTCAACGATGGCCACCGTTATGCCGAGTTCTTCGCGGAACTCGCGGATCAGCGCCGCGTCGGTGGTTTCCCCGAACTCGACCGACCCGCCGAGCGGGCGCACGCCCTTGAGCTGGCCCGCGTCATCGCGGACTTCCGCCGCCAACAGCCTGTCCCCGCGCCAGTGCAGGCCCAGGGCTTTCAGTCGGATCTGGGGTGGAGGTCGCCAGTGTGTCATGCAGGGACCGTACCCGAACGGCCCCGCCGCCGACAATGGGTTTAAATCCGCCGCCCTTCAGTTTTTATGACAAGCCGTCCACGCATTTTGCCCGCTGGCTTGGTGTGCGAGCGGGTTGGTGTGTTTGGAAGGGTATTTAAGGAGATGGTTGCGGGGGCCAGATTTGAACTGACGACCTTCAGGTTATGAGCCTGACGAGCTACCGGGCTGCTCCACCCCGCGAAGGGGCGCCTGTACGTACAGACGCGAACACCTCCCGTTTTGGGCGGGAGGTTGTTGTGATTGTAAGGAAGGGTTGGTTCTGTATCGTGTAGACCTGGCGGCGACCTACTCTCCCGCGCCTTAAGACGAAGTACCATCG
>JBKBWB010000128.1:0-6379 GCA_046289215.1 Asticcacaulis sp.
AGGGGTGAACTCGCAGCTGGAACTGGCCGAAGTCGAGCGGATCTGGCAACAGGCGCGCCGCCGCGACCTGATGCTGTCCGGGGTGCGGATGCAAGCCCCGGAGACCGTTTGGCTGTGCTGGGATACCCATCTGGAGCCGGGCGTGACGATCGAGCCGAATGTGGTGTTCGGGCCGGGGGTGACGGTGCGCGCCGGGGCGGTAATCCGCGCCTTTAGCCATCTTGAAGGCGCCGTGGTCGAGGCCGGGGCGCTGGTGGGGCCCTATGCGCGCCTGCGTCCGGGGGCCGAGATCGGCGCCGAGGCGCACATCGGCAATTTCGTCGAGGTCAAGAACGTCAAGGTCGGGGCCGGGGCCAAGGCCAACCATCTGTCCTATCTGGGCGACGGCGAGGTCGGGCCCAAGACCAATATCGGCGCAGGCACGATCTTCTGTAACTATGACGGCTTCCTCAAGTACAAGACCACCATCGGCGCCGGGGCCTTTATCGGGTCCAATTCGTCGCTGGTGGCCCCGGTGGTGATCGGGGATGGCGCGATCATCGGCTCGGGCTCTGTGGTAACTCAGGATGTTGCTGCGGACGCTCTGGCGCTCGAGCGCAGCCCGATGGTTCAGAAAGCCGACTGGGGTTCCCAGTTCCGCACCCGCAAGGCCGCTGAAAAAGCGGCGAAGTCCTCCAAGTAATCTCTCGCGTTTAGGAAAAGACCCTCATGAGCCTCGATGTGCAAAAACAAGCGGTCGGTGAAGCGGCCGCCGCCATGGTCGAAGACGGCATGTGCGTCGGGCTGGGAACAGGCTCGACGGCGGCCTTTTTCGTCAAGGCTTTGGGGACGCGGGTGGCGGCGGGCCTCAAGATCCGCTGTGTCTCGACCTCTGTGGCCACGGCGGAACTGGCCGCCAGCCTGGGCATGACCCTGTTGGAACTCAACGATGCGGGTCGCATCGATCTGTGTGTGGATGGGGCCGATGAGATCGGGCCGGGTCTGGCGCTGATCAAGGGCGGCGGCGCGGCGTTGCTGCGCGAAAAGCTGGTGTGGGAAGCGTCCGACCGCTGTGTGACCATTGCCGACCATACCAAGGTGGTAAAGGCGCTCGGGGCCTTTGCCCTTCCGATCGAGGTGGTGGCCTTTGGCCACAAGACCACGGCCAATCGGATTGCCGATGTGCTGGCCGAATTTGACATCGGCATGGCCCCGCGCCTTCGGGTTAAGGACGGCCAGCCGGTGCGGACCGATGGCGGCAACGTCATCTATGACGCGGCCTGTGGGGTCATCTCGGAGCCTGCGGCTCTGGCGGCGGCGCTCAAGGCGACGACGGGGGTGGTCGAGCATGGCCTGTTCCTCGATCTGGCCGAAGAGGCGCTGGTGGCGACGCTGGACGGGGTTGAGCGTCTTTATCCCTGATCTATTGGATGTATGGCACAGGCTATCATTCTGGACGGACTGTGCCTAAATCAGGGATCCTCCGGTGAGTCCCGCTCGGGAAACCCTACACTTGCCCCGTTTCAAGGATATGCGCATGTCGACGTTTGATTACGACCTGTTTGTGATCGGTGCCGGGTCCGGCGGTGTTCGTGCAGGTCGGCTGACGGCAGCCTTGGGCAAACGCGTGGCTGTGGCCGAGGAATACCGGACCGGGGGCACTTGTGTCATCCGCGGCTGTGTTCCGAAAAAATTGATGGTCTATGCCTCGGAATTCGCCAAACAAGTCAAGACGGCTCGGGCCTTTGGCTGGGCGGTGAGCGATCCGGCTTTCAGCTGGAATGCGTTTTTGTCGGCCAAGGATACGGAAATCCAGCGCCTGTCGGACATCTATGCCGCCAACCTTCAAAAGGCGGGTGCCGAGCTGATCAACGATCGTGCCGAGCTGGTCGGAACCAATGAAATTTATCTGGTCAATCAGGCCCGCACGGTGACGGCCGAGACGATCCTGATCGCGACCGGCGGTGCGCCCTTTGTGCCTGATATTCCGGGCGCCGCTTTGGCCATTACCTCCAACGAAGCCTTCCACTTGCCGACTTTACCCGAGCGCGTTGTGGTGGTCGGCGGGGGGTATATTGCTGTTGAGTTTGCCGGGATTTTCCATGGACTTGGCGTAAAAACGACCCTTGTTCATCGTGGCGATAAGGTGCTGCGCGGCTTTGATGATGATGTGCGCGAGCATCTGACCTCTGAACTGATCCAGGGGGGGCTCGACATACGACTGTCCGTGACGCCGGTGCGGATAGAAAAGACGGCGGCAGGGCTGGCCTGCCATCTCAGCGACGGGTCTGTGCTTGTTGCCGATCGCGTGATGTTTGCCACGGGCCGCAAACCTTATGTGGCTGGGCTGGGGCTTGAATCAGCGGGTGTTGCGCTCAGTGACAGCGGCGCGATTGCTGTGGATGCCTATTCGCGCACCAATGTGCCGGGAATCTGGGCGGTGGGTGACGTGACCGATCGTGTGGCGTTAACGCCCGTGGCAATCCGCGAGGCCGTTGCCTTTGTCGAAACCGCCTTCAAGGGCAATCCGACGGCTTTTGATCACACCAAGATACCTTACGCGGTGTTTTCCCAGCCCCCTGTGGGCGTCGTTGGGATGACCGAGACGGAGGCTGCCGACGCATTTGGTCCGTTGGATGTCTATGTCACCCGGTTTCGCCCGATGAAGTCATCTTTTTCCGGAAGCTCGGAGCGCACCCTGATGAAGCTGGTCGTGCGGCGCTCGGACCAGCAGGTGCTCGGGGTCCACATCGTTGGACCAGACAGCCCGGAAATGATCCAGTTGGCAGCAATTGCGGTCAAGCAGGGAGTCACCAAAGCCCAGTGGGACTCAACCTGTGCCCTGCATCCAACGGCCGCCGAAGAACTCGTAACAATGTCCACGCCACGCGCCTAGGGGAGACGCTGAATGGCCCAGACCTTTGACCCGGCGGGGAACCCGCTCGGAAAGACGTTTAATGTCGTCATGCAGTCCGGTCTGGCCCTGGCTTTTATCCTGACCTGTGTCAGTGCTTATCTCAGCCATCTGGGACTTCAACTGATTGGCGCGGTGACGGGACTTTTTTGCCTTGTTGCCTGGCGCGACGGAATGCGGATCTGGCCTTTTGTGGCCCTGAGCTTGGCCCTTGTCGTCTGGGCGATCATCAGTATGTCCTGGAGCGGATATGTCGCCCAGCATCCCTGGGATCTGGGGCGGATGGCTTCGTGGGAAAAACAGACGCCGGTCAAGCTGGCGGTCCAGACCCTGTTGCTGCTGCCGATCCCGCTAATGGCTCTGCGCTTGGATGCGCCGTCACAGGATCGTGCAATGAAGGCCCTGTTTTTTGCCGTTCTGGCGCTAGCGGTCCTGATGCTTCTCGAGGGGATCTTGCAGGGGGGCCTTTATAACACATTACGCTCCGCCATCGGTGACCCCAAGCGTCCGGATCTGGCATTTGTCGGGATTGGCCAGGCTTTGTTCGTGCTGGCAGGTTTCTATTGGGCGTTCGTCGCGTCGGTGCAGTATCGGCAGCGGGCTCTGATTTGGACCCTGGGGGTGGCGTTGATGCTGGGGGTCTCGACCTTTCTTTATCGCATCAATGCGCCCTTGGTGGCTTTGATCATCTCAGCGGGGGTGTTTTGGCTCGTACGGATGTCGGGACCAATGTTTGCCGCAACAAAACTTGGGCCGATTGCTGTGTGTTGCTCGGGCATTGTGATTTTGGGGTTTCCGGTCTTGGTCAGCGGCCTTGATCAGGCCGGAGTGCTGGACGCCCTGATGCCAAGCATAGGCGACAGCTGGGCGGCCCGACTGCAGATCTGGAGCTTCGCTGCCGAGCGGATTGCTGAGCGTCCTTGGATCGGCTGGGGGGTCGACGCAAGCCGCACCTTTGATCCGGACATTCCCATGCACACTCATAATTTTGTCCTGCAGGTGTGGCTGGAACTGGGACTTGTCGGGGCACTGATCTTGATGGGCCTTTGGGGAGGTCTGTTCTGGATGGCGAGTTGGGCCGGAGAGGGGACGGATGTCACCGAACCCGCCTATGCCATGGCCACAACGACTGTGTTCTTTGTCATCGGTAATCTCAGCTTTGGTGTTTGGCAGGAATGGTGGCTGGCCATGGCCGCTCTGGCGGCAGCAGCCCTGATCCTAGCCCTTCGATTCCGAAGTCAGGAAAAGGCAAATTTCCGGGACTTTCACGAATTGACCCCGTTCTAAGCGCTTAAAAAATTCAAAAAATGAGGGTTTGCGGACAAGTTTTTGTCCCTTATCCTTGCCTTATCATGAGTACGACAATGACCCCGCCCCACACAGCGTCTTCGCTCCACTCGTCGCCCTGGTCGCCCCGGGTTTGGCGTGACTATCCCGTGCGCCACATGCCCGAGGATTATCCGGATCCGGCCAAGCTGGCGCAGGTCGAAGCGGAGCTATCCAAGCTGCCGCCGCTGGTGTTTGCCGGGGAGGCGCGCCGCCTGACCGAGCAACTGGGTAAGGTGGCCGAGGGCAAAGCGTTTCTGCTTCAGGGCGGGGACTGTGCGGAAAGCTTCAAGGAATTCACTGCCGACAACATCCGCGACACCTTCCGGCTGATCCTGCAAATGGCGGTGGTCCTGACCTTTGCGGGCGGCAAGCCCGTGGTGAAGGTGGGCCGGATCGCTGGGCAGTTTGCCAAGCCGCGCTCCAGCCCTGTCGAGACCATCGGCGATGTCACCTTGCCAGCCTATCGCGGGGATAACATCAATGGCATGGACTTTGACCTGCAAAGCCGCCTGCCTGATCCAGAGCGGTTGCTAAAGGCTTATCACCAGTCGTCGGCGACCCTGAACCTGCTGCGGGCCTTTGCCAATGGTGGCTATGCCAACCTCTATAACATCCACAAATGGACGCTCGGCTTTGTCGAGGGCAGCCCCCAAAGCACCCGCTACAAGGAGCTGACCGACAAGATCTCCGAGGCCTTGTCGTTCATGACGGCCATTGGGATCACGCCGGACACCCAGCATCAGGTCTCTCAGGTGGACTTCTTCACCAGCCACGAAGCCCTGCTGCTGAACTACGAACAGGCCCTGACCCGCGTGGATTCGACCACCGGCGACTGGTACGATACCTCGGCCCACATGCTGTGGATCGGTGAGCGCACTCGCCAGCCGGACAGCGGCCATGTCGCCTTCATGAAGGGGATCAAGAACCCCATCGGCGTCAAGTGTGGCCCGACCATGACCCCTGACGAGCTGTGCCAGCTGATCGACCTTTTGAACCCGCACGGGATCCCGGGGCGTCTAACCCTGATCGGGCGGTTCGGGGCCGACAAGGTCGAAGAGCGTCTGCCGCTGCTGATGCAGGCGACCAAGCGCCACGGCGTGCCGGTGGTCTGGTCGATCGATCCGATGCACGGCAATACCCTTAAGGCCAACAATGGCTATAAGACCCGTCCGTTTGACCGGGTTCTGTCCGAGGTCCGCAGCTTCATCTGTATCGGCGAGGCTGAGGGCGTGCATCCGGGCGGCGTGCATCTGGAAATGACCGGCCAGAATGTCACCGAATGCCTGGGGGGGGCCCATGCCCTGACCGAGGATGATCTGTCGAGCCGCTATCACACCCATTGTGACCCGCGCCTCAATGCGGATCAGGCGCTGGAAATGGCCTTCCTGATCGCCGAAAAGATCAGCGGGCTGAAACAAGGCTTGTCCAAGGCCGCCTGAGTCAGGCACATCCCCAGCCGATACCTTGCACACGGCGGAGGCTTCTTCGCCGTGTGTTGCCGTTTCTGCGTCCCCTTTACAGAAAGGGTTCACCCATGCGCGGTGTCCTCTCGTTTCTTCAGCTTCTCACGCTTGTGCGGCTTGTGCGACTGGCCTGGCCGGTGGTGATGTCGCGTCTGGGCATCATGGTCATGGGTCTGACCGATGCGATTGTCGTCGGCCAGATCTCGGCCACGGAGCTGAGTTATCATTCGCTGGGGTGGGCCCCGACATCGGTGTTGCTGACCACGGCGGTCGGCTTGCTGATGGGCACCCAGGTGGTGACCGCTCAGCACATCGGCGAGGGGCGGGCCGATCAGGTTGGCGGCGTGCTCCGGCGCGGTCTGATCTATAGTCTGTGGATTGGTGGGATCGGCACACTCTTGCTGATGCTGGCGGTTCCGCCGCTTTTGGCCCTGAGTGTGGTGCCCGAGCTGTTGCCGGGCTCAGTGGCGGCCATGAAGGTGTTTGCCCTGTCGATCCCGTTCTACATGGTCAGCGTCGCCTGTAGCCTGTTTATGGAAGGACTAGGGCGGCCCAAGCCGGCCATGTGGATCATGTGGATCGCCAATATCGTCAATCTTGGACTGAATCTGTGGTTCGTTCCCGGCGGACCGGAATGGATCCCGGATGGGGCCGTGGGGTCGGGCTGGGCCACCTTTGGCGCGCGCCTGTTTCT
>JBKBWB010000129.1:0-6364 GCA_046289215.1 Asticcacaulis sp.
TGCTTGACGAAGATATGGAAGGCACTCTCGGCAATCCGAACCTGAAGCCGTTCCGCGCCACGAATTTCGACGCATCTGTGGAGTATTACTTCCGTCCGGATGCTGTGGTACAGGCCGGCATCTTCATGAAGGACGTGAAAAACTTTATCGTCGACGCCACCTTCAAGAAAGGTACCTATAACGGCATCGCATACGAAGAGGTCACGCAAGCGATCAATGGCGACACCGCTGAGATCCGCGGCTTCGAATTCGCCTATGCCCAAGCCTATACCTTCTTGCCGGCGCCGTTCGATGGCTTGCTCGCCAGCGTCAACTACACCTTCACTGATACCGAAGGTAAGGTGAACGGCCGCACCATCGCCCTGCCGACCTCGGCCAAGAACACCTACAACCTGGTTCTGGGCTATGAAAAAGGCCCGCTGAGCCTGCGTGCAGCGGCTGCCTATCGCTCGGGTTATCTGGATGAGCTGGGCGCCAAGCCGGAAGAAGATCGCTACGTCAAGGATCACACCCAGATCGACCTCAGCGCCAAGTACCGCGTGACCAAGAACCTGCGTGTGTTTGCGGAACTGGTGAACGCCAACGACGCCACCTACACGGCCTATCAAAAGGGCCCGAAGGGTGACCGTCTGCTGCAGTACGAAGAGTACAGCTGGACCGGCAAGCTCGGGATCAAGTTCAACTACTGATCCTAAGCCCGCATTCTACGATGCAAACCACGCCCCCCGGTCCCGCACCGGGGGGTTTTGGTTTTTACGCAGGCCGCTGCGCCGATTTGTCGCTTTTTTTCAGCCTTCTGGCTTCCGATTTGGGCAATTGGGCTTATGTGTGAGCCAAGCTGACGACGCTTGAACGAACTGGCTCTGAGGAGAGACCCATGCTGGACCTGCCCCGTAATGCTGAAGGCGGTTTTGCCCTTCCGCCGCTGCGCTATGCCAACGATGCGCTTGACCCGGTTGTGGATGCCCGCACCGTCGAAATTCATTGGGGCAAGCATACCCATGCCTATCTCAACAACCTGAACGCCGCGCTCGACAAGGCTCCGGAGTTCAAGGCCATGAGCCTGCAACAGATCCTGGCCAATCTCGACAAGGCTCCGGCCGAGGTGAAAACCGCCCTGACCAACAATGGCGGCGGCGTGTCCAACCACGTCATGTATTGGGACGTCATGGGTCCCAACGGCGGGGCACCGTCTGGCGCGCTGCTGGCCGCGATCGAAGAGGCCTTTGGCGATGTTGAGACCTTTAAGACCAAGTTCGACGAAGCGGGCGTGAAGCAGTTTGGCTCGGGCTGGGTCAATCTGGTGATCGGCGATGACGGGCGTCTGACGCTCGAAGGCCGCCTGAACCAGGACACCCCCCTCACCCAAGGCCGCTCGATCATCCTCGGCAACGATGTTTGGGAGCACGCCTACTATCTGGTCTATCAGAACCGCCGCCCTGACTATCTGAAGTCCTGGTGGGACATCGTTGACTGGGCCCATGTGGGCAAGCGCTTTGACATGATCAAGGCCGGTCAGATCATCCTCTAATCGACTTTGCGGACAGGCTGTTCCCGCAACCGGCTTCGCCGAGACGGCCTGTCCGACTTCCTCGCCTAAATCCGAGACCTGAGAGACCTGAACACAGGCCCGGCTTCGGACTTACCCTTCGCTTTCTGTTCTGCGTCCGTCTGGCCGCGTCCTTTGTGTGTGAGTCCTAATTGTGATTACCCGAGCGCTAGAGAAACCCGTGCGCACCAGCCTGATCGACCTTGTTTTCCCCGGCGACACCAACCACCACGGCACCCTGTTCGGGGGCACAGCCCTGGCGCATATGGACAAGGTTGCTTTTATCACCGCCGCTCGCCACGGCCACGTCGGCTTTGTCACCGCCTCGTGCGAGCGGATCGATTTCAAGGCTCCAGTGTTTTTGGGCCAGCTGACCGAAGCTGTAGGCACGGTTGAGCGGGTCGGTCGCACCTCCATGGGCGTGCGGGTCGAACTCTATGCCGAAGACCTGCTCAGCGGCGAGCGTCATCTGTGCACCCAGGGCCAGTTTAACATGGTGGCGATCCGGCCCAAGGATCAGCCGGACTATGTGCTGCCGCCACTGCCCGAGGTCACCGAGGAACCCGCCGACGCCGGGCCGCCGGTGCTGCGCATGGTCGAGCTGGTCTTGCCGGGCATGACCAACGCTACCAAAACCCTATACGGGGGCCACGCCTTGTCGATGATGGGCAAGGCCGCCACGATTGCCGCCAGCCGGCATTGCCGCGCGGCGGTACTGATGGCGTCCTCACGCCAGATGGACTTTGATGGCCCGATCCACGAGGGCGAGGCCGCCGAACTGGTGGCCCGTGTCCGCCAGGTTGGGCGTTCGTCCATGACCATCCAGGTCGAGCTGTGGGGCGAGGCGCTCTTGAGCGGGGCGCGGCGGCGCTGTGCCGAAGGGGAATTCGTGATGGTGGCGGTGGACGATGCCAATCGTCCGGTCAAGGTCCCGCCTCTCTACCCGTAAGTCGGATACGAAAAAGGCCAGCGTCAGAGCTGGCCTTTTGAATTTGCAGCTTGCCGTGGCGGTTAGCCCCCGACGGCCAGGAACCCCGGATTGAGGAAACCCTTGTCGGCCTTGCCATAGGTCAGGGTCGCATTGCCTTCGACGAGCACCCGGCCCCCGGCCGCCCGCAACAGCGCATCGGCGGCGGCCGTATCCCATTCCTTGGTCGGTCCCGGACGCGGATAGGCGTCGGCCCGGCCCTCGGCGATCAGGCAAAACTTGATCGAGCTGTCCATCGCCTGCCAATGCGGGCACCCACAGCGGGCGGCCTGACGCGTGGCATCGGCATCCGTCAGAGTGTGGCTGACCAGCGCGAGGCCCTGACCGGCGGGCATGGAGCGCACCTTGATTTCATGCCCGTCGCGCTCGCCAAAGCGTCGGCGAAGCGCCTTACCGCCATGGGTAAACCAGGTCAGGCCCGTGGCGGGGGCCACCACGACACCGGCAACTGGCACGCCATTATGAATAAGACCGATGTTCACCGTAAAACTTTCGGCCCCGCGCACAAAGCCGCGGGTTCCGTCCAGCGGATCCACGAGGAAAAACTGGGCGGGCACCCCGTCCGGCAGCCCGTTATGTTCCGCTGCTTCTTCGGAAATGACCAGCACACCTGGAAACGCTTCAGACAGACGCTCTAAGATCAGAGCCTCAGCGGCTTTGTCAGCCTCCGTGACTGGGCTGTCATCGGATTTGGTCCCGACGCTTAGGTCCGAGCGCCAGTAAGGTAGAATCACCTTGGCCGCAGCCTCAGCAATATCGGCGAGGGTCAGGCCAATGTCGGCCGGGTTCAGCAGGGTCGTCGAGTCAGTCTGGGTCACAAGGCGACCTATAGAGCATTTCTTCAGGAGCGTGGGAACTTTTCGCGTTGATCCTCGTTTTTTGCCCTCACACGCGCCCTTGATGCAAGAGATCCAGCGCTTTTCTTGTGGGGCAAATCAGGCCAGCGTGCGACCGCTTTCGCGTCCGCCCTGAAACGGTACTGGCTGATATGATCCTCGACCCCGCACCTTCCCCCTCAGTTTCTGTCCCAGACGAAACAATCGCTGATCCGGTTCAGGCACTGCCAACGGGCAATGATATGGCGACGCTGATCGCGGCCAAGCTTTGCCATGATTTTATCAGCCCGACCGGTGCCATTGTATCGGGCCTTGAACTGATGGATGACCCATCTGCTGGGGATATGCGGGATGAAGCCCTGAACCTGATCAGGGCCAGCGTCACCAAGCTGGCGGCGATTGTCGCGTTTGCCCGAGTTGCTTTTGGGGCCTCAACTACGGCTGAGTCCTTCAGCACGACGGAGCTTAAATCCCTGAGCGACGGCATGTTTGCCCACATGCGCGGCAATCTGAGCTGGAACATCCCCGATCAAGTGTTAGGAAAACCCGCGTCCCGCGCCTTGCTTAACCTAGCTTATATAGCTGGAACGGCCCTTCCGATGGGGGGAACCGCCACGCTGACGCTGGAAAATGACGATAACGCACAAATTTTTTCAGCTCATTGCGCGGGCAATCGTGCACGACTGAAAGCCGAAGCCTTAACGGGCCTGAAGGGCGAGTCGCTGTACGAAGGACTGACAGGGCAATGGATTCAGCCTTATTGGCTTTGGTCAATCGTAAACGAGGCGGGAGGAATACTCTCCTTTGACGTCGAAACGGACCAAGTTCGCTTCACCATGACTCTGCCAAAATAGTCAAGGCCGGGGGTTTACCAACCATCCTTTAACCAAGACCGCCGATACTGCATTGAAGAAAGTCCACGTTGTGCCGAAGCCAGCGTGGAAGTCGAGCAATGCGGGGCACGCCGTGGACGATTTAATTGCAGAATTCTTGACGGAAACGGCTGAAAGCCTGGAAGTCGTTGATAGTGAACTGGTCAAGTTCGAGGCCAATCCCAATGAACGCAAGACGCTGGATAATATCTTCCGGCTGGTTCATACGGTTAAAGGGACCTGCGGCTTCTTGGGGCTGAGCCGCCTTGAGGCGGTGGCCCATGCTGGGGAAACACTGCTAGGTCGCTTCCGCGATGGCAAGCTGGAGGTCACGCCGACGGCGGTGACGCTGGTTCTGCACTCGATTGACCGGATCAAGGTGATCCTCGCCGGTCTGGAAAGCACCGGCAATGAGCCGGAAGGCTCTGACGAAGACCTGATCTCCCAACTCGAAGCCATGGCAGAAGGTCGTGCAGTCGCCATCGAAACAGTCCAGGCTGTTGAAGTGCCGGATCGCCCGTTGACCAGCGACATTGCCCCCGTCGAAATTGCGCCTGCTGAACCGGCACCGGTCGCAGCCGAAAAAGACAACGGACTGGGTCGTACCCTACGTCCAGGCGAAGTGTCGCTCGACGAACTTGAAGCCGCGTTCCTGGCGGCTGAAGCCCCCGACTGGATGTCAGAATCCGAAGCCCAGGCGGCAGAAGCGGCGGCGGAAGCCACGCCCGAACCCGTCGCCGAAGTGGCTCCGGCAACGGTTGCCAGCGTCCCGAGCGCGCCATCACCGATGATGATGGGCGGAGAAGATGGTCCGTCCGCAGGAGCCGGTGCCGCCCAGTCAATCCGCGTGTCGGTTGATGTACTCGAAGGTCTGATGACCCTCGTCTCGGAAATGGTGCTGACCCGCAATCAGTTGCTGCAGATCAGCCGCAACCGTGAAGACTCGGCCTTCGCCACCCCGCTGCAACGCCTGTCGACCCTGACCGGCGAGTTGCAGGACAGCGTGATGAAGACCCGAATGCAGCCCATCGGGGCCGCTTGGAAAAAGCTTCCGCGTCTGGTGCGCGACCTGTCGCACGAACTGAACAAGAAGATTGATCTCGTCATGGAAGGCGAGAACACGGAACTGGACCGGCAGGTGCTGGAACTGATCCGTGACCCCCTGACCCACATGGTTCGCAACTCGGCGGACCACGGTCTGGAATCGACCGAAGACCGGATCAAGGCGGGCAAGCCGGCCAAGGGAACGGTGCATCTGTCGGCCTTCCACGAAGGCGGTTACATTGTCATCCGCCTGAAAGATGACGGTCGCGGCCTCAACACGGCCCGCATCCGCGAAAAGGTTATTGAAAAGGCCCTCGCCTCGCGTACCGAACTGGATGGCATGTCCGACCAGCAGGTGCACCGCTTCATCTTTGCCCCGGGCTTCTCGACGGCGGCCAAGGTGACCAACCTGTCCGGCCGTGGTGTCGGCATGGATGTGGTGCGGACCAACATCGAGCAGATCGGCGGTCAAATCGACCTGCACTCGGTCCCGGGCAGTGGCACGACCTTTACCATCAAGATCCCGCTGACCCTGGCCATTGTCTCGGCCCTGATCGTTGGCGCCGGGGGGCAACGCTTTGCCGTTCCGCAAACGGCGGTGATGGAACTGGTCCGGACCGGCAAAAATGCCGAGCATAAGATTGAACGCATCGACAATTCGATGGTTCTGCGCCTGCGCGACCGGCTTCTGCCGCTGGTGGAGCTTGGCCCGACGCTGAAGCTGGACCGCAAGGTCGATGAGGCTACCTTCGTTATGGTCATCCAAGTCGGCGAGCGCCGCTTTGGTCTGGTCGTCGAGGATGTTCTCGATACCGAAGAAATCGTCGTCAAGCCGCTAGCCGGTATCCTGCGCGATGTGTCGCTGTTCTCGGGCGCGACCATCCTTGGGGATGGCGGTGTGGTGCTGATCCTGGATCCGAACTCCCTCTCAGAATGTGCGGGTAATATGGTCGAAGATACTGCCGATGAGGCCGATGCGGCCCTGCTCGAAGAGCAAAACAACCGGAAAGCCATGCTGCTGTTCCGCGCCGGTTCGGGCGCGCCCAAGGCGGTCGAACTCGACCGGATCACCCGT
>JBKBWB010000130.1:0-6359 GCA_046289215.1 Asticcacaulis sp.
TCTGGTTCTTTTCCCGAAAGGCTGGTGAGACGGGGGCGTTGGTAGGTTTGGCTTACAATGACCTGAACGAGCAGGAAAATCAGACCCACGCCGAGGAGACCGACAATCAGCCAGAAGAGGATCAATGCGAAGGGGCCGAGTTCATTGAACGTATTCAGAATATCAAGCAGCCAATCAGGAACTGCCGTTGGCTTAACGCGTTCAAGATACAGGGGGACGAACTGGTAACTCTTGTCTTCGAGCAACGCCTTTTGCGCAGCTTCTGCCTTGGCAGGGTCGGCAACAAAGGCGCTCAAACGGTCCGAATGGACCGCCGTTTCAGCGGACAGCTCACTCTGACCACGCACGTTACGGCACCCCCCAAGTCCGGCTTCGACCGGAATAAGATCATTAGACTAGGGGAGCCGTTCCACAACTTCAAGGCAGGACTTTTGCCGAAAACCAGAGTGAACGGGTTCAGGCTTTGAGGCGGCGGCGGTTCTGGCGGACAGTCTTGGCAATTGGTTCCAGACCATCACGGTTCAAACGCACAATGTCCTGGCCGAGATTGAGCTGGTACTGCATCAGGCGCTGAGCCGCATCAAACCCCCACATCGACAGAGCAAGGGGGTTCGCCAAGGTTTGAGGGTTGGTCAGAAGAGTCCGAACCGCTTCACCCTCTCGCAGGCTGTAGTCCAGTGTCGTTTGACCGAGTCGGGCCAGCCCGTTTTGTGTCGCCGCCGCTGCGGCGCTGAAGGCCAAGGCCTTTTCCGGGACCATGCGGGCCATTTCCGACAGGTTTTCGTGGACCGGGCGGCTGGCGATCTGGTCAGGTTCCGTGCGGGCGGCAATGACCTTTTGGGCATCGGCGAAGGTATCCAGCATATCCTGGGCGTGTTCGACACTGTCCCTCGCCAGTTGCAGCCCTTCTTGGAGCTTGCCAGGCTGTCCAACAGATGGGGCATCGGTGCGGGACTGGCGGGAGCGGGGACGGGTCATGCTTCACCTCGGGACTGTAGGCCATTACTGTGAACAGGAACGCGGTTCGCGCCAACTGAATTCTGAAAACACTGAATATCCTCTTGCCGGGGCACGCCCCTATGTGACAGGCCGATGGGATAACAAAATGGGAGAGTCCGCTATGCCGACAGTGCTGAATACCCTTAAGGCCCTGAATACCGAGGCTTTATGCCTGGCGTCTCCCGCAAAGGCCATATCAGAGCTGGCCATTGCTTTTGGCCTTTCACTCGAAGGGGTTGAAGCGGGGATTTCTGTCGGTTCGCCGATAGACGGCACTGTGGCCGGAACCGTCGCGCTGATGTCGACGAAAGATGTGGGCGAGGCTGTGTCTGCGGCCAGCACGGCATTTGAGGTTTGGCGTCGGGTGCCCGCGCCGCTGCGGGGGGAGTTTGTCCGCCGGGTTGGTGAGGCTCTGCGCGCCGCTAAGGACCCTCTGGCACTGCTTGTGACGCTGGAATGCGGCAAGATCCTGAGCGAGGGGCGGGGCGAAGTCCAGGAGATGATCGACATCTGCGACTTCGCCACCGGGCTTTCCCGCCAGCTTTATGGCCTGACAATGGGCTCGGAGCGACCAGGTCACCACATGCGCGAAGTCTGGCAACCGCTGGGGCCGGTGGGGGTCATCAGCGCGTTTAACTTCCCCGTCGCGGTCTGGGCCTGGAATGCGGCGATTGCCTGGGTCTGCGGCAATCCGGTGATCTGGAAGCCCTCGGAAAAGACCCCGCTGGTGGCTCTGGCGTGTCAGGCGGTGACGCAAGCGGTTTGGGTGGATTTTGCGCGGGACCATCGGCTTGATCCAGAGCTGGCCCTTTCGCAGGTGCTGATCGGTCGGGCAGATGTGGGCGAAGCGCTTGTGGACCATCCGGGTGTGCCTCTGATCAGCGCCACAGGCTCGACACGCATGGGCCGGATCGTCGGGCCGAGGGTTGCGGCACGTTTCGGGCGGTCCCTGCTGGAGCTGGGTGGCAACAATGCCATGATCGTCGCCCCCTCGGCGGATCTGGATCTGGCCTTGCGGGCCATTGTGTTTTCGGCGGCGGGCACGGCCGGACAGCGCTGTACCAGCTTGCGGCGTCTGTTTGTCCACGACAGTTTGATCGAAGGCCTGATGCCGCGTCTTGAGGCGGCGTTTGCCAGCCTCAAGGTCGGGGATCCGCGCCAGGACGGTATTCTGATGGGACCGCTGATTGATAATGAGGCCTTAGCCGCCATGCAGGTGACACTGGACCGCGCGCGGGCCGAGGGCGGACAGGTCTGGGGCGGCGATGTCGAGGCCAGCGACGGGGGCGGGGCCTATGTGCGTCCCGCTCTGGTCCGGTTTTCTGCGCCAGCTCCGGTCATGCAGACCGAGACCTTTGCCCCCATCCTGTCGGTCGTGCCGTACAGCACCCTCGAACAGGCCATCGCCTGGCAAAACGATGTGCCCCAGGGGTTGTCGTCCTGCCTGTTCACACTGGACTTGCGCGAAGCGGAAACCTTCCTGTCGGCGTCTGGGTCGGACTGCGGCATTGCCAATATCAATATTGGACCGTCCGGCGCGGAAATCGGCGGGGCCTTTGGGGGGGAAAAAGAGACCGGCGGTGGTCGCGAAAGCGGATCGGACGCCTGGAAGGCCTATATGCGCCGCCAAACCCAGACCGTGAACTATTCCCGGGATCTGCCGCTAGCTCAGGGCGTGACGTTTGATCTTTAGGCCCCGGGGGCGGATCCCCGCGTGGTCAGACGGAAGCGGTCGCCGGGGTGACAGAGCCGGGTGAAGGTCAACACGGTGTCCGCCTGAAAGGTGCGGCGCTCAATCACCAGCATCGGCTCACCCGGCGACAGGCTCAGTAAGCCCCCTTCGTCCGGGTTCGGGCGGGCTGCAGTAAAAGCGTGCTCAGCCTCGGTCAGGGGCACTTCGTGCAAGAGCCACTCATTGGGGCTGATCTGGCTGAAGGGCGCGGTCAATGCGGCCGGAATGGCCCGTGTATTAATCCAGCGTTGCTCCAGTTGATAGGGCTGGCCATCTGCCAGATGCAGGCATTCGACATAGAGGCCCGCGCTGATCTGACCATGAAAGCGGGCCAGTACAGCACTCGGAAGCGGCTTTGAAACCTGTTCCAGGAGTCTGTAGCCATAGCGCCGTCCCTCCGCCAGCACCGCCAATCGTACGAGGGGAATGTCGATCTGAGCCTGACGGCTGCGGGTTTCGACGACGCGAGTTCCGGCGCGCCGTTTGCGTTCCAAAAGGCCTTGTTCCGCCAGATCCTGGAGCGCCCGGTTCACCGTCACCCGCGCACAGCCCAGATCTGCGGCAAGCTGGGCTTCGGTGGGGATCAGAGACCCGGCGGGCCAAGCGCCGCTGCGGATCCGGTCCAGAAATTGTGCGCGGACAGTCTTCCATCCCAAGGCTGAAGTCACACTGCCCCCTAGGCAAGGCCGATGATATGTGCGTATATATTGCTTAATTGTGCATACATATCAAGGGGCAATGTGTGTCAGAGCAGATATATCGGCAAGCCCGGATTGCCACCATGGTGGCCGATGTCGCGCCCTATGGCCTGATTGAAAACGGGGCCTTGTGGGTGCGTGACGGCCGGATCCATTGGGTTGGGGCTGAGTCTGACTTGCCCCCCGAGGCCGCTAACCTTGCCTGCGAGCGGCTTGACGGGGCCTTGATCACGCCGGGGCTGATCGATTGCCACACTCATCTGGTCTATGCCGGGGACCGGGCCGCCGAATTTGAAATGCGGTTGAACGGGGCGAGCTACGAAGAGATCGCGCGAGCAGGCGGCGGGATCCTGTCGACGGTTCGCGCCACCCGGGCGGCGGACGAAGTCCGGCTGATGGCCGAAACCTTGCCCCGGCTTGCGGCGTTGATGCGCGAGGGCGTCACCACCGTCGAAATCAAGTCCGGCTATGGCCTTGAGGTCGAGAGCGAAGCGCGGTGCCTGCGGGTGGCGCGGCGTTTGGGGCAAACCCAGCCGATCCGGATTGCTACCACCTTTCTTGGGGCCCATGCGGTTCCACCCGAGTATGCGGGGCGCAGCGGCGATTATGTGCGCTATCTGGTGGACACCGTGTTGCCTACCCTTGCGGCTGAGGGCTTGGTTGATGCCGTCGATGGCTTCTGTGAAGGGATCGGCTTTTCGCCTGACGAGATCCGGGTGTTGTTTGATGCAGCGCAGGCCCTCGGGCTTCCGGTCAAGCTGCATGCCGAACAGTTGTCCAACCTGCAGGGCGCGGCCTTGACAGCGTCTTATGGGGGGCTGTCAGCGGACCACCTTGAATATCTGGACGAGGCTGGGATTGCGGCCATGAAGGCGGCAGGAACCGTCGCGGTGCTGCTGCCCGGTGCCTTCTATTATTTGCGTGAGACTAAACTGCCGCCAGTGGGGGCGCTTGAAGCGGCGGGGGTCCCGATAGCGCTTTCGACCGACTGTAATCCCGGTACTTCTCCGATCACCTCGATCCAGCTGATCCTCAACATGGCGTGCACGCTTTGGCGCATGACGCCTGAAGCGGCGCTGGCCGGGGTCACCCGTCATGCCGCCCGCGCCTTGGGTCTTCAGGACCAGATCGGCACGCTCGAAGTCGGGAAACAGGCCGATTTCTGTGTTTGGAACGCCAGCCACCCGGCGGCCCTCAGCTATGCTGTCGGCCTTAACCCCCTTGTTGCCCGTTATTTTGGAGGTCACGCATGACCCTCGTTCTTACCCCCGGCGCTGTGACTCTGGCGCAGCTCGAAGCGCTTCTGTCGCATGACGGGGCCATTGCCCTTGATCCTTCGGCGCGCGCCCGGGTCGAAGCGTCCAGTGCGGTGATCGAGGCGGCGGCGACCGGCGACAAGGCCGTGTACGGGGTCAATACCGGGTTCGGCAAACTGGCTTCGACGCGGATTGCCGCCGAAGACACGGCGACCTTGCAACGCAATCTGATCCTGTCCCATTGCGCTGGGGTGGGCGAAGCGCTCGATCCCGCGACGGTGCGGCTGATCATGGCGCTCAAGCTGTTGTCGCTCGGACGCGGGGCTTCGGGCGTTCGCTGGGCGATCATTGCCCAGATCGAAGCCATGCTGGCCCGGGGCGTGGTGCCGGTGATCCCGGCCCAAGGCTCGGTGGGCGCATCGGGCGATCTGGCTCCGCTGGCGCATATGACCGCTGTTATGATCGGCGAGGGCGAAGCCTTTGTGGCGGGAGAGCGCATGTCTGGTACTGCCGCGCTCAAAGCGGTCGGGCTGGAGCCGGTCGTGCTCGCCGCCAAGGAAGGCCTGGCCCTGATCAACGGGACCCAAACGTCCACGGCCCTGGCCTTGGTCGGACTGTTCCGCGCCTGGCGGGCGGGCCTGTCGGCGCTCGTCAGCGGGGCGCTGTCGACGGATGCGGCTATGGGGTCGAGCGTGCCCTTTACGGCGGAAATCCATACCTTGCGCGGCCAGCCGGGCCAGATCGACGCTGCGGCTTACCTGCGCGGGCTGATGGAGGGGTCGGTGATCCGCTCCAGCCATCTGATCGAGGACAGCCGTGTTCAAGACCCCTATTGCATCCGGTGTCAGCCCCAGGTAGTCGGCGCGGCGCTGGATGTGCTGCGGATGGCGGCCCGGACGCTGGTGATCGAGGCCAATGCGGTGACCGATAACCCGCTGGTCCTCAGCGATGGACAGATTGTTTCCGGCGGGAATTTCCATGCCGAGCCGGTCGCGTTTGCTGCCGACATGATTGCGCTGGCCATGTCGGAAATCGGAGCCATTACCCAGCGGCGCATTGCCTTGCTGGTGGATCCGGCCCTGAGCTTTGGGCTTCCGGCCTTCCTGACCCCGCGTCCGGGGCTGAACTCGGGCCTGATGATCGCCGAAGTCACTTCGGCGGCCCTGATGAGCGAGAACAAGCAAAAGGCGGCACCGGCCTCGATCGATTCCACCCCGACCAGCGCCAATCAGGAAGACCATGTGTCGATGGCCTGTCATGGGGCGCGCCGTCTCTATCCGATGGCTGAGAATCTTGAGCATATCGTCGGGATTGAAGCGATTAGTGCGGCCCAGGGGATCCACCTTCGCGCCCCGCTTGTGACCTCTGCGCGACTGGCGCGGGTGATCGCAGCCTTGCGGGCGGTGGTGCCGGTGCTCGAAGATGACCGCTATATTGCCCCGGATCTGGTCCGCGCTGGTGCGCTAGTGCGCGTGGGGGGCCTGGTCCTTGCGGCGGGCACAGACGATGCCCCGAAACTTGAGGGGTAAGTTTCATTATGGATAGTGTTGTTCAGACCGAAGGCCGGGGGCCGCTGATGCTGGCCTTTCCGCACAGCGGGACTCTGCTGCCGCCGGGCCTGTTTTCGCGTCTGAATACACTGGGGCAGCGGCTGGGGGACACGGACTGGTATCT
>JBKBWB010000131.1:0-6290 GCA_046289215.1 Asticcacaulis sp.
CAGAAACACATCGGCGCTGCGCTGATAGAGCTGACAGGACAGGCGGCCCGGCCCGTCCGGTTCCGGGGCCACATGAAACTGGAACAGGCAGTGACAGGGCGGCAGGGCCATGGCGTCCACCTCGGCGGGGTTCCAGGCGCTGATGACATGGCGACGGCTATAGGGGTTGGTTTTCAGCGCCGTGACCAGCTTGGCCATCTGATCGACGGTGCCGCCATCGGGGGCAGCCCAGCTGCGCCACTGCTTGCCATAGACGGGCCCGAGCTCGCCGGTGACTGGATCAGCCCATTCGTCCCAGATGCTGACGCCGCGCTCTTGCAGCCAGCGCACATTGGTCTCGCCGCGCAGGAACCACAGAAGCTCCAGCGCCACCGACTTGAAATGCACCTTCTTGGTGGTCAGCAGCGGGAACCCGTCCGAAAGGTCAAAGCGGATCTGGCGACCAAACAGGCCCAGCGTGCCTGTGCCGGTGCGATCCTCGCGCGCCACACCTGCGTCCAGCAATTCGCGCAACAGGCCAAGATAGGCCTGCTCCGGATGGAGTTCTGGGGCAAGGGAGGGGGAGGCGGGGGCTGAGTCGGTCATCGTCTCTAAATAGCCCGCTCTGGCCTCACCGCAAATGCTGTAAGGTTCAAAGTGGTGGGGGCGGTGTCTCTTACATGGAGCAGAGGGGCGGGCCTGAGCAGAATTGCTAGCGCGACGCCTTAACCGACTTAGCATCAAAAGCGGGCAGATCAGACGGAAACGCAGTCATCACCACTTGATCATCAGCCCCTTTTAACAGACTAAAGTTGGTAAACCCGCCTTCGCTAGGGCCGAGAGCCCCACAGGGAAAAACAGGTTCATCACCGCCGTCACCGCGCGCATAAGCGTCATAGATCTCCCGATCCTTGCCGACCGGCATCAGCGCATAATCCCCTTTTGAGTCTGGAATGGGCTCGAGAATACACGTTTCCGCTCCGGGGCTTGCCGCGCGAATGGCCGAAAGCGCGCCCGTCACATCATTCTTTTTGTTGGTTTTAAATAGTCGAAACGTCGTCCCGCGATAGGTCTTGTTCATTTCGACATCCTTGACGACCTTAACGATGCCGGGAACGGATGCATCGGCCTCAAAGTAAGCATTGGGGCACTGAAAAGCGTGGACTGAGAGGCCCGGTCCCTTGATTTCTTCCCAATTGCAGCCTGCAAAAGTACGAACTTGGTCTTCTGTAGGCACGCTTTTATACTCAGGAGCTTTCGTGCAGGCGGCGGTGCCCAGGCCTATAAGACACATAAGAATAAGGCCCATATTCTTTTGAATTTCAACCATAAGCGCTTCCCCTTAGTTTTTGCTCGTGACATTCCTCAAGCTGAACCAAAGCCACGGACCCTAAGGTCAGCCTCAATTTATGATCTAATGCGGCTTTTCAAATCGATGCCAATCACGCGGTCACTATACCGAAAGACCAAAGCAGGTCTTAACCATAGCTTAAACAAGTACGCCGGGTTGGTAAATGTAAGGCCGCAGCTTCCCCTCAAAAAAGAAAGCCGGAGCGCGGGGGTGACGCGGCTCCGGCAGGGTTGGACAGGGCAGGGGGGGATCGCCCCGTCCGGGGGTCGGTAAGATTTTAAACGGGTGCGGTCTCGGCCTTGACTTCAGCTTGGGCGATCATCCCGGCGATCTCGTCCAGCAAAGTCAGGCGCTTCTTTTCCAGGCTCTCGAGCGTTTCGTCGCTGGCCGGGGCAATGCCCGTCTGTATGCTCTGAATTTCCTTATAGAGGACGTGGTTTTCCTCCAGCAGGCGGCGGAAATGGGCGTCGCTGAGTTTCAGGTCGTGAATGACCTCGGCTTTGCCGGTAAATTCCTCAGCCAGATCGTGGGACAGTTCCGTCATGGGGGCCTCCTCTATAGGCCCCCACTTTGTCGGATGTGATGGCGGATGTCGCTGCGTCAGGCTGTCTCTGCGACAGTTTGGCCGCTCGCTCTAGTGCACCGCCGCCTTGTCGATCATGAGCCCTGTGTCGCCGGCCTCGACCCGCACCACATCGCCGTCAGCGAGGATTCCGGCCAGGATCTGGCGGGCCACAGGATCGATCAGCGCCTTTTGGATCACCCGTTTCAAAGGCCGCGCCCCATAGGCCGGATCGTAACCCGTCTCGGCCAGCCAGTGGGCTGCCGCCGGACTAAGGCTTAGGCTCATGCGCCGATCCGCCAGCAGGGCTTCGAGTCGCTTAAGCTGGATCTGGACAATGCCCGTCATTTCGGCCCGGCTCAGGCGCCGGAACAGGATCATTTCGTCGACGCGATTGAGGAATTCCGGCCGGAAATGCCGCCGCACCGCCTCCATCACCTGTGGCCGTACCGCCTCGACGTCCTCGCCCTCCTTCTGCTGGGCCAGATACTCAGCCCCGAGGTTGGAGGTCATGACGATCAGGGTGTTGCGGAAGTCCACGGTGCGGCCTTGACCGTCCGTCAGACGCCCGTCGTCCAGCACCTGGAGCAGCACATTGAACACATCCGGGTGCGCTTTTTCGACCTCATCGAGCAGCACTACCTGATAGGGGCGGCGGCGCACGGCCTCGGTCAGGGCCCCACCCTCGTCATAGCCGACATAGCCCGGAGGCGCCCCGATCATGCGGCTGACGCTGTGCTTTTCCATATATTCGGACATGTCGAGCCGGGTCACGGCAGCTTCGTCGTCGAACAGGAACTCCGCCAGGGCTTTGGTCAGCTCGGTCTTGCCGACCCCCGTGGGGCCGAGGAACAGGAACGAGCCGATGGGCCGGTTCGGATCCTTCAGGCCCGCACGAGCGCGGCGCACGGCATCAGACACCGCGCCCAGGGCCTCGTCCTGACCGACCACACGGGCGCGCAGACCGTCTTCCATGCGCAAGAGCTTGCCGCGTTCGCCTTCAAGCATTTTTT
The DNA here is from genome assembly GCA_046289215.1 of Asticcacaulis sp. GTDB lineage: Bacteria > Pseudomonadota > Alphaproteobacteria > Caulobacterales > Caulobacteraceae > Asticcacaulis. Next base: position 2,906 of record JBKBWB010000131.1, read on the forward strand.
CGACCGGCACCCCGGTCCAGCGGCTGACCACGGCGGCGATTTCCTCGCTGTCCACCACTTCGGGCGTCAGGGCCGTGGCCTGCTCGGCGGCAGCCGTTTCAAGCTGTTTTTCTAGCTGCGGGATTTGGCCATAAAGGATTTCCGAGGCTCGTTGCAGATCGCCCGAGCGCTGGGCCTGCGCCAGATCCGCCCGCAGCCGGTCGAGCGCTTCACGCGCTTGAGCCGCCTGACCAACCTTGTCCTTTTCGGCTCGCCACCGGGTGGTCATATCCGAGGACTGGGCCTCCAGCTCTTCGAGCTCGCTATTGAGCCGCTCTAGTCGGGTTTTTGATCCGGCGTCGGTTTCCTTGGTCAGGGCCTCGCGCTCGATCTTGAGCTGGACAATGCGACGGTCGATCTCGTCCAGCGCCTCGGGCTTGGAGTCCACAGCCATGCGCACGCGGCTGGCGGCCTCGTCGATCAGATCGATGGCCTTGTCCGGCAAGAAGCGGTCGGTGATGTAGCGGTTGGACAGGGTGGCGGCGGCGACAATCGCGGCATCGGCAATCCGCACCCCATGGTGCAGCTCGTATTTTTCCTTGAGGCCGCGCAGGATCGAGATGGTATCCTCAACCGTCGGCTCCTCGACAAACACCGGCTGGAAGCGGCGGGCGAGGGCGGCGTCTTTTTCCACATGCTTGCGGTATTCATCGAGGGTGGTGGCCCCAACGCAGTGCAGCTCGCCCCGCGCCAGAGCGGGCTTGAGCAGGTTCGAAGCGTCCATGGCCCCTTCGGATTTCCCGGCCCCGACCAGAGTGTGCATCTCGTCGATGAACAGCACGATCTGGCCTTCGGCGCTGGTGACCTCGTTGAGCACGGCCTTCAGCCGTTCTTCGAACTCGCCGCGGAACTTGGCCCCGGCAATCAGCGCCCCCATGTCGAGCGCCATCAGTTGCTTGTCGCGCAAGGTGTCGGGCACATCGCCATTGACGATCCGTTGGGCCAGGCCCTCGACGATGGCGGTTTTCCCGACCCCGGGCTCTCCGATCAGGACGGGGTTATTCTTGGTGCGGCGGGCCAGCACCTGAATGGTGCGGCGGATTTCTTCGTCCCGTCCGATCACGGGGTCGATCTTGCCGTCCCTTGCGGCCGCGGTCAGATCACGGGCATAGCGTTTGAGCGCATCATAGCCGTCTTCTGCGCTGGCGCTGTCGGCGCTCTTGCCCTTGCGCACGGCTTGGGCGGCGGCTTCGATCCCGGCGCGGGTGACCCCGGCGGCCTTGAAGGCGGCGCTCATGCCCGCATCGGCCTCGGCCAGTTCCGCCAGCAGCCGTTCAGTGGTGACAAAGCGGTCCCCGGCTTTTTGCGCCGCCTCTTCGGCGGTCACAAACAGGCGGGCCATGTCGGGTTTCATGTAAAGCTGGCCATCGCCGCCGCTGACCTGGGCCAGCTTGCCCAGCAGGGTTTCGGCTTCGCGCGCCAGAACATCCGGCCGGCCTCCGGCCTGTTGCACCAGAGTGCGGGCGAGCCCATCGCGCTCTTCGAGCAGCACCTTGAGCAAGTGCTCCGGGCTGAGATACTGGTGACGCCGGGCCATGGCCAGGCTTTGGGCCGACTGGATCGCCGCCTTGGCGCGGTCGGTATAGATTTCGGTTCTCATCACATTTCCCCTCATCAGGCGGAAGACCGGGTTTGGGCCCCAAAAGGCGACCCACACCGGCAGTGCTTCGGACTTGGGTGTGACATGGCTGTCACACAAGTGGCTAGAGCGATTTTTCGCCTGCGACGTCCTGTTGCAGGGGGGCGCAAACCCTTTCGCCCATTGGGCTGGCGTCAGGCCTGTGTTACATTGCGAATCATCCGATTTTCGAGACCTTGGGGACGACTATGACGCGGTGTGCGCGGCCGGGGACGGGCTGTGGCTATATTGCATGGGCTTCTGTGGCGATTTTGTCGCTCGCCTTGGGCGCGACGACGGCTGCGGCCCAGAGTCAGGGCCCGACCCAGACCGTGATGTCAGACTCGCCCTTGGCGGTTACGCCGTCGCCAGAGGCGGCTAAGCCTGAGACAGCCAAGCCGGATCAGACGGGCGTCGGACCGGTTGCGGCCCCGACTTCGACCCCGTTTACCTTCCCCGAAAGCAAGCCCGTTCCCAATGACGCGCCGCCGGCCAACAATCAGGCGGATTTTGACCATTGGCGCACCAAGACGCCAGAACGCGATAGCCTGATTGCCGCCTTTGAGGCCTATCTCGACCAGCAAGGGGTGCTGGGCGTGGTGCCGACCTATCAACTGCTGCGCACGGCCACGGATGCTGGAAAGTGTGACGCGGATCTGTTCGCCCTGCCGACCCAGCCGTTCTGGCATCGCATCGTGCCGACGCTGCGGTTCGTGCGCGACCGGGTCAAGCCGGTGGTGGGCGAGGTCGAGGCCGTCTCGGCGTTTCGCCCGCAGAGTCTCAATGCCTGCGCGGGGGGCAACAAAAGCAGCGCCCACCGCCTGTTCACCGCGGTGGATTTGCGCCCCGTGGCACCTGTGAAGCGTTACACCCTGTTCCGTCGTTTGTGTGCCCTGCATAGCAGCCATGGCCGGGCCGCGTCCGTTGGGCTTGGGCTCTATAACGGCTTGCGCTTTCATATCGACACCAGCGGCTTCCGGCGCTGGGGCGATGTAGAGACGGCCGAATCCTCGCCTTGTCTGGAATTCGAGGGTCGCACCATATCTAAGGCCAAGCCCGGACAGCCGCGCAACACGGCACCCTGATTTAACCTCTAATCAGAAGAGTTCGGTCTGTTCCGGCGGCGTCGTTTGAGTCTTGGTCTGGGCCTTGCGGGAGGCCGCCTTTTGTGGCTGGGGCTCCGTGCCCTCGATCACCGCCATCCGGTCGCCATCGGCAAAGGTCAGGCGCACCGCTTCTGCGGCCAACAGGCTCTGGCCCGACCGCACAATCGATCCATCCGCGCGGCGCACCAGCGCAAACCCGCGTTCCATCGGCAGGCTCGGATTGACCGACCGATGCAGTTGGGCAAGGCGCGACAGGCGCTCTGAAGCCGTATCCAGCCGACGTGTCAGGGCCCGTTCCAATCGGTCCGCTAACTGTGGCAAACGGGCCTGATCCCGGGCCGTTTGTGCGCGCCGCGTGATGGCCAAGTCCAGCCGTCTCGACACGTCGGTCAACCGTTGATGGCGCACTTCGTTGGGGCGCAGCAACAGGCCGGGGTTCAACCGACCCGCGGTGCGCGCCAGCCGGTTGTCATGGACCGCCACATTGCGGGCCAGACCGTGGCCCAGGCGGCTCGCGGCCATGTCAAAGCGTTGGGACGCCAGGGCCAGCAGCTCTTCGGGCCGGGGCAGACCGCGCGAGACTGCCAACAGCCGCGTGCGCGTCTGTTCGATCACGCGCCCG
>JBKBWB010000132.1:0-6262 GCA_046289215.1 Asticcacaulis sp.
GTGGTCGGCAAGATCCTTGAGAACGGCACCGCCAACTTCGGCTTCAACGCGCAAACCGAAGAGTACGGCGACCTGGTGGCCCAGGGCGTGATCGACCCGGCTAAGGTCGTGCGCACGGCGCTGCAGGATGCGGCTTCGGTCGCGGGCCTGCTGATCACCACCGAAGCGGCTGTGGCCGATGCCCCGAAGAAAGACTCGGGCGCTCCGGCGATGCCGGGCGGCGGCATGGGCGGCATGGGTGGCATGGACTTCTAAGAAATCCATAGGCACCCATCATTCAGAGTGGTTCAGATCCCCGATGGGGATCTGAACTGTGGCATGGACTTCTAAGAAGTCCATAGGCACCCATCGTTCAAAGTGGTTCAGATCCCCGATGGGGGTCTGAACAAACAAGGGCGAAGCGGCAACGCTTCGCCCTTAGTTTTTTCGAGGGCTTGCAGACAGTCGGTCCAGATCCTGATCGATGCCCCGAAAGGCCGAGTGGATCAGTTGGATCGTGCAGCGGTAAAAGGCGGGCTTGATCTTGTCGGCGGTGTCTTCGGGCGCATGATAATCTGGGTCATCCGCAACCCCAAAATGCAGATGCGCGATGCCCTTGGCATGGAAGGCTGACTGATCGGATTGGTGCGTCCAGTCGTTGTCCGGGTCTGACGGATCATCATAACCGAGTTCGAGGGACACAGGACCCGGTTCGGGCAAGCGTTGTAAGAACGCCCGAAGCGCCGGGCGACCATAGCTGCCGCTGGCATAGATCTCCCCGGAGTCATCGCGGCCGATCATGTCTAGATTGACAAGAAACCGGATCCGGCTGAGCGGGACGGGCGGTTGCGCCACAAACGCCTTGGAGCCGTCGAGATCGCGTTCTTCGGCATCGAAAAAAGCAATAATCACATCATGGTGTGGGGATTGCCGTAACAGGGACTCGGTGATTGCCAGAACGCCGCCGACCCCAGAGGCATTGTCATTGGCGCCCGGGTGGACCTCTTTGTCGATCCAGCCCAGATGATCATAGTGCGCGGATAAAACGATCACCGGGCGCGGTCCTGTCACCGACTTATGCCCGGCCAGGCAGGCAAGGATATTCTCGCCCTTCAGGCGGGTACCATTCACGCGAAGCGGAAAGGTTTGAATGAAGGTGTCCCGACACGGGCGCGCGCCAAGGGCCGTCAATCGCCGGATGATGTAGTCGCGTGCCCGGTCATGTCCCGGCGTTCCGAGACCGCGACCATCCATCGACGGGTGGCTTAAGGTCCTCACCTCCTCCAGCGCCCTATGTCCGAGGGGGGCGGGGGGCGACGAAGCGATCGCCACGGGCGCGCTAATAAGGACGGCAGACAGGCCAATGAGAACGACGCGGTGGTGCGTGGGACGTTTATTATGTTGGTTCATAAGCTCGGCGCATTCAGGTCTGTGAAACGCTTCAAATAGCCATGCGTCATGGCAAAACTTCGTCGCATTCGCAATTGGGTGCGTCCGCTACAATATTCAGCCAATGCATTTTCCCCGCGCCCCGCCTTGGGGCAGGGTAAGCGGTTGGGACTTAGAATTTGTCCTTGGCGGCGCGCAGATCGGCAAAGCGTTGGATGCGCGCGGAGGGATCGGTTTCGAGCATCGGCAGACGCAAGAACGGATTGGTCCTGAGCTCATCGTCGACGCGGGTCGGCACCGTCGGTTTGCCCTGATCGCGCAGGCGCTGGAGGATCGGGACCCGCTCAGCCAGGGCCGCGTTGTCATCGACGCTGAGGGCAAAAGCGGCATTGGCCAGGGTATATTCATGGGCGCAGTAAAGCACGGTGCGCGGCGGCAAGGCGGCGATCCGCTCCAGGCTTGCCCACATCTGCGCGGGCGTGCCTTCAAACAAGCGACCACAGCCGAGGACAAACAGGGTGTCACCAACAAAGGCGACCTCGTCGTTAGCGCTGTAGTAGCCAATATGGCCTTGGGTGTGGCCACCCAAATCCAGCACAGAAAACTGGGTCTCGCCCAGATCAAAAGTTTGGCCAGGGGTCAGGATCTGATCGAGGGGATAGCGGTTCTGAATCTCTGACGGTCCCAAAAGCAGGCAACCCATTTGATCTTTAAGGGCCGCATTTCCGCCCGCATGGTCCGGATGCCAGTGGGTGTTGAGGACAAGGTCAAGTCGGTCCCATCCCAGTTCCTTCAGGATGCGTTGGATCGCTGGCGCATCCGGGCTGTCGATTGCGGCGACCTGACCCGTCGCCAGATCCCGCAGCAAATACCCGTAGTTATCAGACAGGCAGGAAAATTGGTGGACCTGCAGCGGCATGCGTACTCCTTAACGCCGGAACTCGGCAAGTGGGAGGGCAATCCGAACGCGAACGCCCAGCATGCCACAGACCGGCACGCGTTAAAATACCGGGCGACGGCTTTGGTTTGCACCACTTGCAGCCGTCTCACTAGCGGTGTCAGGTTAACCTTGACAACCATTCGCCCCCCGGGGGTTGCGCCGCGTTTTCGCTCCCCAAAAGGGCGCGAGGAAACCCGTGTTACGGGGAGGCTTTGATGGGAAAATGTGTCTGGGCTTTGACCCCTCTGTGCCCTATTCTTGTCCTATGCGCCGGACAGTTGAGCAGCTTCAGGCCTTTTACGATGCCCCGGCAGGGCAGGCGGCGCGCAATTTGCTGGCCAATAAGGTGATCGAAGCCTGGGGCGATGGTCGGGGCCTGGATGTTTTGGGGCTTGGCTTTGCCGGACCGTTCGTCGAACCGTTTCTGCCCCGGGCGCGCCGGGTCAGTTTGGCCATGCCTGCGGCCCAAGGGGTTTGTGCCTGGCCGCACCCCGTGCGAAATCAGGCCTGTCTGGTGGCCGAGACCGCCTTGCCGTTTCCGTCGGGTCTTTTTGACCGGATCGTGATTGCGCACGCCCTTGAGGAGGCGGCTGACCCGGCGGCGCTGCTGGCCGAGGCCGGGCGGGTGCTGAACGCCAGCGGGCGGGTGATCGTGATGGCCGCGGCCCGTGGCGGCCTCTGGGCCGGGGCCGAAGCCACGCCGTTTGGCCATGGCCAGCCGTTCACGCGCGGACAGCTGGAGGCGTTGCTCCGGGATGCCGATCTTGAGCCGACCGCCTGGTCCTATGGGCTTTATGTGCCGCCCTGGGGGCCGCTGCTGGGCTTTGCCGACAGTTTTGAGCAGCTGGGGGCCTGGATCTGGCCGGGGGCAGCGGGCGTGATCCTGATGGAAGCCGAGCGGCGCACCTTTGCCGTGCGGCCTCAACGCTCGCTGGCCGAGAATTTGGCCGTGATCACCGATGCGCTCAAGCCGCCTGCTAATCCCGTGCCAGTGCGCCGGGGCTTGAAGGCCCACTGGTCACGTTACGGAAAGCCGGGCTAGAAAGACGCTCATGAAACATGTGATTCTGATGCGCCATGCCAAGGCGGAACGCCAAGCCCCGTCTGGCGAAGATTTCGACCGGTCCCTGACCGAGCGCGGCCAGGAAGATGCCCGGATTATCGCCGCCTTGATCGGGCGGGATCCGGCCCTTCGCCCGACGGCGGCCTTGGTGTCGCCTGCGGCCCGCACCGAGGAAACCTTTGCGACGGTGGTTGCGGCGCTGGGCCTTGAGGATATTCCGGTTCGGCGGGATGCCGCCTATTACAATGCCCCGGCCCGGGTCTGGCGTGCGGCGATCGAGGCCTGGGTTGATGAGCGCCCTGAGGCGCCGGGTGCGCTGCTGGTCGTGGGGCATAATCCGGGGATCCAGGCCCTGGCACTGGAGTTTTTCGAGCTGGCGGCGGCCGGGGGCGAGCCTGTGGCCAAGATCCGTGATCGGTTCCCGACAGCGGCGACCGTGATTTTAAGCTTTGATGCGGCGGGGCGTCCGGCCTATGACGCCATCCTTTTCCCGTCGGAGCACGGCGGCGGCGCCGGAGAGTAAGTTAAAGATGTCTACCCCCCGAAATCCTCCGATCCTGTTGTCGTCGGGTCTGGCTGATCTGGCCGCTCGCAGCTTGCACATTTTTGATGCAGAGACGGCGCATGGACTGTCGATCAAGGCGTTGTCCGGGGGCTGGGCGGCGCGCCTTGGCCTGCGCTATGGCCCGGAGGATCCGGTCCTGAAGACCGAGCTTGTGGGCTTGAGTTTTCCCAATGTCATCGGTCTGGCTGCAGGTTACGACAAGAACGCTGAGGTGCCGGGGGCCTTGTTTGACCTCGGGTTCGGGTTTGTCGAGTGCGGCACCGTCACGCCTTTGCCTCAGGCCGGGAACCCGCGCCCGCGCCTGTTCCGCCTGACGCCGGATCAGGCGGTGATCAACCGCATGGGCTTTAATAATGATGGACTGGAGGCCTTTGCCGCCCGGCTGGAGGCGGCGCGCCGCGCAGGCCTGCCCGGGCCGATTGGGGCCAATATCGGGGCCAATAAGGACGCCACGGACCGGATTGCCGACTATGTGACGGGGCTGGAGCGCCTTTGGGGGCTGCCGGACTATTTTACCGTCAATATCTCCTCGCCCAATACGCCGGGTCTTCGGGCCTTGCAGGGGCGCGCCCCGCTCGATGAGCTGCTAGGGCGGCTGGCCGAGGCGCGCCAGCGACTTCAGGGGGGAGCAGGCCGCCCGACGCCGGTGTTTCTCAAGATCGCACCGGACCTCAGCGAGGGCGAAATCCGCGACGCCGTCGAGGCCGTGGCCGATCATGGCTTTGAGGGGCTGATTGTGTCCAACACCACGCTGGAGCGGCCCTCGGACCTCGTGTCGATCCATCAAGGCGAGGCAGGGGGGCTGTCCGGTGCTCCGGCGTTTGCCGTGGCCACACGGGCGCTGGAGACCGCCGCGCGGGTGGTGCGGGGTCTGGGGCGGCAAAGCGGGCCGAACAAGCTGGTTCTGATCGGGGCGGGCGGGGTCGACAGCGCCGAGACGGCCTGGGCCAAGATCCGCGCCGGGGCCGACCTCGTGCAGCTCTATTCGGCGCTCGTCTATGGTGGGCCGGGACTGGTGGCGCGCCTGCGCACAGGCCTCAAGCGTCGCCTGGAGGCGGAGGGCTTCCGTCAGGTGTCGGAGGCCGTGGGGACGGGGCTGAGGGATTGATCAGCCGCAAGGGCTGAATAAGCGGTGGTACCCCAGGTCGGACTCGAACCAACACACCTCGCGGTAGCAGATTTTGAGTCTGCCGCGTCTACCATTTCGCCACTGGGGCCCAAGGCTTGGTCATGAACCTACGCAAGCCGGGAGGCGGACAATACGCAATTGCCCGCCCGGATCAAGGCCGGAATGCCAGTTTTTGACCAGTTTTCCCCGCTAATCCCGTCAGCCGCATACAGGGGGATGGGCGAGGGTCGAAAGCGGCAGGGTCTGGCTGAGGCGGGCCTGACCCTTCTTGTCGTGGATGGCCACGGTAACGGTGCGGGCGGTCCAGTCGAGGGTGATCAGGCCGAAATTATTGTCCCGATAGGCCTCGCCCACACGCAGATCATTGGGGGGTAACACCGGCCAGGTCTCGGTCAGGCCCGATGAGGTAAAGTCCCACAAAGGATAGGGCACATTCACATCCAGCCGTGAGATCTCCGCATAATGGGTATCCCCCGACAGACAGATCAGGCCGTCGGCGCGGGCGGTGCGGAGGGCCTGGATCAGGCGCTGGGTATCCTGGCCATAGACGCTCCAAGCCTCCCAGCCGGGGAAGTCGGCCACGACCTGGAGCGAGGAGGCGAGGATGCGCACGTCGGCCGGACGGTGCAGCTCAGCCTCCAGCCATTGCCACTGGGTCTCGCCCAGCATGGTGGCCGCCGGAGCCATGGTCCGCTCATAGGGGCCGGGGACGGGCTTTTTCAGGAGGGCCTGTTTGGTGGCCCAGGCTTCGTATTTGGCGCCGTTAAAGTCGCGCTCGGGGATCGGGGTGCGGTTCCAGCGCAGGTCCGGCAGCAGGATCTGGACGCGTTGTCCGGTCGGGCCATAGAGGCAAGCAGCATAGATGCCGTCCGGGCGGCTGCGGCGGGCGCTGTCGGCGGGGACGTCGAAGAAGTCGCAGAACAGGGCGCGCGAGGCCGCCTTCATAGGATAGTCGGCTCCGGCATCATTCTCGCCGTAGTCGTGATCGTCCCAGGTGGCAAGGATCGGCACCTGATCACGGAAGCGGCGGAATTCCGGCTTTTCAGCCAGTTGGGCATATTTGGCCTTCATCACGGCGACGTCGCGGGTGTCGAGATAGACATTGTCACCGAGCATCAGCATCAGATCCGGCTTTTGCGCGGCGATGGCGTCCCAGATCGGCTGATCCTTGGATTGTTTGGCGCAGGAGCCGAAGGC
>JBKBWB010000133.1:0-6225 GCA_046289215.1 Asticcacaulis sp.
CCGGCGGGAATACACGTCCAAAGCCGCCGCAACAAGGCCACAGGCCGAGGGAAAACGACCGGACTGCCGTGATTGTTATTCCCCGTGATTAGGGGATCAGACCCATTCAGTTTAGCCTTTAGGAGAAAGTGGATTAGAAACCGTCGCTTTGCTGCTTTGTCATAGCTGGCGTATGGGAAAATCCGGGCAGTCCGGTCGCGTATGGCCAGCCCAGTCAGTTATGGCGGAGACCGCGTTTGGAAGGCTTGGATACGTTTTTGATTTTTCTGCTGGTCGGTTTGTTGGCGCAGACTGTCGATGGCTCGCTTGGGATGGGCTATGGCGTCACCGCGTCATCCGTCCTCTTGGCCATGGGGGTGCCCCCGGCAGCAGCTTCGGCCAGCGCCCATACGGCCAAGCTGTTCACGACGGCAACGGCCGGTATTTCGCATGTCTTCCATCAGAATGTGAAATGGCGGCTGTTCTTTCCGCTGGTTCTGGGAGGCGCCGTCGGCGGAATATTGGGCACCACCGTTCTGACCGGTGTGGATGGAGACTTTATCCGCCCGTTTATTGTCGCCTACCTGCTGATCATCGGGCTCTATATCCTTTATCGAGGTCTTAAGGGCGTGATCGAAGCCCGCTTTCCATCGATCTGGGCTGCCCCTCTAGGGGTTGTCGGGGGATTTCTGGATGCGATTGGCGGCGGCGGCTGGGGGCCGACTGTCACCTCGACCATGGTCGGAGCCGGTCTTGAACCGCGTAAGGCTGTCGGGACCGTCAATACGTCTGAATTCTTTGTCACCTGCGTGATCTCGGCGACCTTTATCTGGGCTCTGGTAACAGGCCATTGGCAGGAGGCCGGTAATCTGATGGATCACGCCGTCGCCGTCGGCGGCCTGGTGGTCGGCGGCCTGATCGCGGCCCCTTTTGCCGGATGGCTGACCAAGCGGATCCCGACCGGGATCCTGACGCTCCTGGTCGGGGTTCTGATTATTGTTCTGGCCGGATATCAGTTGGCCCGTCTTTTAGGCGTGATCTGATCCCGGCCAGTTTGATTTGTTAACGTGGCGCCGTTTCGGCAAAGCTCGGACGGGTTTCAATCTCAGCCTGAAGGGCCACGAGCGCAGGGCGGCTGTCTTTCCAGACAAAATCAGGCAAACGGAAGTCCAGATAGGTCAGGGCCACGCCGACCGTCAGATTCCCCATTGTCAGGGGCGCGGCCTTCAGCTCGCCCTTAGCCGCTAGCGTTTCGGCGACATCGAGCGCACGCAGAATACCGCTTTTCCAGCGCTCAATGTGCGAGGGGGATTGTTCGGACACAGGACGGCGACGCTCCAGCACGCATTTGACGCACAGATCCAGCACTCCATGGCCCAGCATTTCGTGACGACGCACCCTCCAATGCGCGTCCCCTTCTGAGACGTGCGGAATGAGCGCGTCCCCCTGACCGACATGATCCAGCCAGGCCCCGATCAGCAAGCTGTCCGTCAGGGCCACACCGTCATCACGGACAAGGGCCGGGATTTGAGCAATGGGATTGACCTGAAGCAGGTCAGCCGGGTTGTCATAGGGCACGGTATCGACTTCTGTGACCTGCTGACCCAGCCCCTTTTCACGGACGATGATGCGGCATTTACGCACGAACGGCGAGGCAGGCGAGATAAACAGCTTCATGATGGCCGGACCCTCTCTTATCATCAGTAAGTTGTTTGCATTTAGCGGAAAAAATTCTGCCTGGGCAGGCAAAAAACCACGCAATCACCTGTAAAATAAGCGAAATACGGGCATTTGCTAGTGTTTAAGGTCTTTCAGCTAAGCTTACTTTCTCACAGAAGCGTGACCCTGAGGCCTAAGTGCTGAATACCCGTCAAGAATTGCGTTTTTTCGCCCCCATTCTCGGACTGACTTTTGTGACCCTGGCCTTTCTGGCCGGGACACTGTGGTTCTGGACTCGAGACATGGACCGGAAAAGTCTGCTGCTCGATCAAGGACTAATCGAGGCAGGCATTGTTTCTATGGGACAATGGGCCGAAGAGGATCTTCACAACAACGTCTATGACGATGAAATGACCGAAAAAGTTGCGGTCAATTTCGATCCGGACTGGACCCAGGCGGAAGTCGCCAATTACCTCACCCGGCACCAGGGCTTTGAAAAGATCTTTGTCTTGAACAGCAAGGATCAGCCTGTGATCGGGTCATTTGAGGGCGTGGCCATGGCCCCGGATCGATTCGAAACAATCCGTGTTGAGACGGAAATTCTGCGTGAGACCGTGCGACTCATGGAACGCGGCACGCGTTCTGCAGCCCAGCTACATGGCCTCCCCCCCCTTAAAGCCACGCATTCTGCGCACATTGTCCGTGTGGTGGATGGCAAGGCTTATTACATCGCCGCAGCCTTGATCCTGCCTCGTAAACAGGCCCTGCGTCCGGAGGGGGACGCACCCATGGTGATTGGTATGCGTACCATCGAAGGGCGTCGCCTCAATCGCTTTGCCGAAGAGTCAGAGCTTAAGGGCCTGAAACTCCTGAACCGGGTCCAGGCCAAGCCCAATGGCTATGCCCTGACCCAGATCAAGAACGAAGTCGGCGATGCCGCGTTCTATGCCACCTGGAAAGCCCGCATGCCGGGCGAAGAATTGTTCACCAAGAGTCTGCTACCCCTGGGTGTGGCGACGGTCACCATGATCCTCGGGGCGGCGCTGATTGCGCTACACGGACGTCGGGTGACGGACAGCCTTCTGGCCAGCGAAGCGCGGGCCAAACATATGGCGGTCCACGATAGTTTGACCGGCCTGCCCAACCGGGTTCTGTTTCAGGAACGCTTTGGCCAGGCAACGGATCGTTTGCGCCGAAAAGAGGGCTCTGTTGCCGTCCTTTGCATTGGCCTCGACCGCTTCAAGGAGGTCAATGATACGCTTGGTCACCTGGCCGGGGATGAAATGATCTGTCGAACGGCCCAGACCCTGAGCGGGATTCTGCGCGCCGGAGATACGATCGCACGCCTGGGCGGGGACGAGTTCGTTATCATTCTGAATGAAGCCGATGGGCGCGCTGCGGCCAGCATGGCTAAGCGTGTACTGGATGCCCTTACGGGGCCAATGGTCCTCAGCGCGGGACAGGTCTATTCCGGCTGCTCGATTGGGATCTCGGTCGTCACGGATGCCGATACCGATGCCGGCGAAGCCCTGCGTCAGGCGGAACTGGCCCTTTACAAGGCCAAGGATCGCGGCCGCGGCCAATCCTGCTTCTTTGAGCCGGACATGGATGCCACCTTGCGTCTGCGCAAAGAGATGGAAGCGGGTCTGCGCGAGGCTCTGGCCCGCGACGAAATCCAGATCGTCTATCAGCCCCAGGTCAACAGCCGCGGTGTGGTCATCGGTGTCGAGGCGCTGTCGCGCTGGACCCACCCGGAGCGCGGCCCCGTTTCTCCGGGATATTTTATCCCCTTGGCCGAAGAATGTGGCCTGATGGACACCCTCGGCACTTTTGCGCTCGCCCAGGCGATGATGGACAGCCACCGCTGGCCAAACCTCAAGGTCGCCGTCAATGTTTCGGCCTCGCAGCTCCGTGTGGCGGGATTTACCGACCGGGTTAAGGCCCTGCTGGATCAAACCAACACCCCCGCTGCCCGGATCGAAATCGAGATTACCGAAGGCGTGTTGCTGGCTGACGATACGGTCACCCAGACCACCCTTCGTCAGCTTCGTGACATGGGCTTTTCTCTCGCCTTGGACGACTTTGGCACGGGCTATTCGTCGCTCAGCTATCTGCGCCGCTACCCGATGGACAAGATCAAGATCGACCGCGCCTTTGTTTGCAATCTTGGCAGCGATCCCGAAGCTGAGGCCGTGGTCCGCGCCATCGTCAAGCTGGCCCAGGCTCTGCACCTTGATCTCGTCGCCGAAGGGGTCGAGACCATGGAGCAGCGCGAAATCCTTCAGGCCGCAGGGTGTCACGTCATCCAGGGCTACTTGTTCAGCAAGCCTGTGGACGCCGGTACCATTGATGCCATGACCCGTTCAAACCCCGGCATCAGCCGCGCCCAGTCGATGTCAGCCCTGAAGTAAGTGTCTCCGGCCCTACTGGCCGGAGACTGACTTTGCGATCACCTTGCCAACCGGATAGCGCCGGAAATGCCGGTCATAATAGGGCGAGCGTTCGTAGAAGAACTGGAGCCGGGCAAACGGGCTGTCGGCAAAGGCCTTGTCGGCGGCCAGTTTGGCCTCAAACTCGGCCTTCAGCTTCGGATCGGCCTTCATCATCGCCTCTCCCATCGGCGCAATGGCATAGGCCTCCATATATTCGACCCGCTGCTGGATTTCCGGAAAATAACCCCAGGCGAGGAACGAGTCGCGGCTGTCCGGTTCAAGCAGCAGCACCGCCAGCTCGCCTAACGGCTGGTCCGTCGGCACCACCAGGCTGCCCGGCGCAAAGGTCACGGTTTCCTCGGCCCAGGTCAGGCCCGAGAAGCTGACCGGGAACTGGCCTTCCATTTCGCGGGTCTTGGGGTCATGGGCGATCTGGGCGAAGCGGCCCATCTGGAGGCTGACCGTACGCGGGGCCGTCAGGGTCTCAGCCTTCAGGCCATGGGCCTTAAGCCGCGCGATCACCTCGGTCTTGTGCGCCGGGACGTAGTAGGCTTCCGGAACAACCGCATGTGCCGCTGGGACCGAGCCGAACACCGGCACATCGACGCTGGGCAGGGTTTTGCCGGTCCAGCGCACAACGGGCGTGCCCGTCACGGGCGAAACGACGCTGTCGCGCGAGACAGGGCCAAACCGGAAGGTCGCATAGGGTGTCTTGGCCTCCTCCCAGCCCAGCACCACCTTGGACGGACGCTTGGCCTGATCGGCCAGACGCGCGGCCCGCAAGGCTGTGCCCTGCTCTGCGGCCGCTTTCAGGGTTGCCTCCAGCAGCACATAGGTCCCTAAGACTCGTTGGCGATAGGGCTTAAGCGAATGGGTTTCGACCAGCACGGTCGGCAACCGGCGCGCATCACCATAGCCGGTCGAGAACCGCACCGCCCCCGGCCCCACGCTCAACCCCTTTTCCGGCGCTGAATTATCGAGTGGGCTGATGTAGGGCGCGGGTTTGTGGCCCATGGCCGACAAGGCCGCATCGACGGCGGGCCGATAAACCGTGTCCAGCCAGCGTCCGCCCTCCGGCGAGCGGCTCTCATGTCCGCCCCAGGCCTCGAAGACGTAGGTGATGTCGTGCTGGTAATCGAGCCCGTCGGTCACGTGCAGATCAAGATAAAGATCCGGATCAAAGCGGTTGATCAGGCCGATCATGGCCTGCATCTCCGGCGCGCCGGCCTTGGCGTAGTCACGGTTCAGATTGAGGTTCTGGGCCGTGTGCCGCCAGCCTTGGGTCACCGGACCGCGCTGATTAGGCCGCGAATAGGGCGAATTGCGCTCGTGACCATCGACACTGAAAATCGGGACAAACACGACATTGACCCGGTCCAGCAGCGCGGCCTTACCCTTGAAGGCAATGTCTCGCAGCAGCATGAACCCGGCGTCCTTGCCATCGATTTCCCCCGGGTGGATCCCGGCCTGGATCAGGAGGCGCGGCTTGGCGGGGTCGAGCGTCTCGCCATCCTTGCTGGCCACCAGCGCCACGAGTTCCCGCCCCTCGGGCGAGCGTCCAAACACCTCCAGCCGCAACAGCGGGCTGGCATCAGCCATCTTCCGGGCAAAGGCCACGGTCTCGTCATAGCTGGGGCTGGCGGTCAGGCCGGTGGTTTCCGACGGCGTGATCCACGGATCGCCCGCCTTGACCATCAAGGCCTCGCTCTTGCCTTTCCAGGGTAGAACGGGCGGCAACAGATGCTCGCCAAACGGCGAAGCGGGCGCTTTTTGCTTTGAGGGTTTGGCCATGGCGATTTCCGGCGCGAGGGCGGCCAAGACCGCACCCGCAAGCCATCCGCTCATCCAACGCTGTGTCCGACGCATCGCGCCCTCCCCCCTGTGTTTATGATGATGTTTCTATTTGCCCCAGTTGTTCCGCCAGAAACCGTCCGGGTCAAGCCCGGGGATGACGGCAGTTTTCTAATCCCTTGCCTCTCTTCCCCTTTCCAAGGGGAGGTGGCGCGCCAAAGGCGTGACGGAGGGGATCTATGTCGCGCTTAAAGGAAAGACACCCCTCCGCCCCTAGACAGGGGCACCTCCCCGCAAGGCGGGGAGGAGAATAGCACTAACCCACTGTTTCTCCTCCCCCAAAGCGGACGGCTTAGAGCGTCAA
>JBKBWB010000134.1:0-6117 GCA_046289215.1 Asticcacaulis sp.
AACGCGCCCCGAGCTTGCGGTGCTGGCGGACCTCGACAAGATTGCCAATGTTATGTTCGCCTGTATTGATCGGGGCCTGACCCAGGATGGACGCCTTCCGGGCGGGCTTAAAGTCGAGCGCAGGGCCCGCAAAATTATGGACAGCCTTCATGCGGACCGATCCCGCAATCTGCGCTCCCCCAACGAAGTGATGGACTATGTGTCTGTCTTTGCCATGGCGGTGAATGAAGAAAACGCTGCCGGGGGTCGGGTGGTTACGGCCCCCACCAATGGCGCGGCCGGTGTGGTTCCGGCGGTCCTGCGTTATTATCGCGATTTCTGTGATGGCGATGTTAATGGTCTGCGGACCTTCTTGCTGGCGGCGACGGCGATTGGTGGGATTATCAAGCGCAATGCCTCGATTTCCGGGGCCGAGGTCGGCTGTCAGGGCGAAGTCGGGTCTGCCTCGGCCATGGCCGCGGCGGGACTTGCGGCGGCTTTGGGCGGCTCCAATGAACAGGTCGAAAACGCGGCGGAAATTGCCATGGAGCATCATCTGGGCATGACCTGTGATCCCATTGGCGGCTTGGTGCAAATCCCCTGTATTGAGCGCAATGCGTTCGGGGCCATCAAGGCGATTAATGCGGCCTCATTGGCTCTGCGCGGCGACGGGACGCATTTCGTCAGCCTGGATCAAGTGGTTGAAACCATGCGCCAGACTGGCTTGGACATGAATACGAAGTACAAGGAAACCTCCCAGGGCGGGCTGGCCGTGAACGTCACGGAATGCTGACCGGCTTCGGGGGATAGAGGGAGGAGACCCGATGAAACGTTTGCTGATTTCTGCGGCGGCAATGGCTTTGTTGACCGGCTGCGCCAGCCTGATGCCCGACTTGCAAAAAGCACCGGCAGCAGAGGCTGCGCCGGTGCCACCCGTAGCTGAGACCCCGACCTCAGTTGCCGCGCCGACCGCTGAGGAGGCCAAGGCCTATGTGGCCGCAGCAGAGACCCGCCTGGCAGAGCTTGGCGAATATGCCGCGCGCGTGGCCTGGGTTCGGGCGACCAATATCACTCACGACACCATGTGGCTGGAAGCCAAGGCCAATGCCCAGCTGACCGAAGAGGGCGTCAAGTTTGCCATGGGGGCGGCCCGGTTCAATGACACCCCGGTCGATGAAGAGACCCGTCGCAAGCTGAACCTGCTCAAGCTGTCGCTCGTGCTCCCGGCCCCGGATCGGGCCGGCGCCGCGACGGAAATGGCCGAGCTGTCGACGCGTCTGGACTCCACCTATGCCACGGGCAAGTTCACCTATAAGGGCAAGACGATCACGCTCGACGAAGCCTCGCTCTTGATGGCGGCGTCGCGTAACCCGGAAGAGACCAAGGCGCTTTACGAAGGCTGGCGTACGGTTTCGCCGGTGATGAATGCTGACTATGCCCAGCTGGTGAAGTTGGCCAACGAAGGGTCAAAGGGCCTTGGGTTCAAGGATACCGGCGCTTTGTGGCGGTCGGGCTATGACATGGACCCGGATGCCTTTGCCGGTGAAACCGATCGTTTGTGGAAACAGGTCGAGCCCTTCTACAAAAACCTGCACTGCTACGTCCGCAAGCAATTGAATGCCCGCTATGGCGACAGTGTCCAGCCGCGCACGGGGGCGATCCGCGCCGACCTTTTGGGCAATATGTGGTCGCAGCAATGGGGCAATGTCTATGATGTGGTCGCCCCCAAGACCCGGTCCAAGGTCAAGGGTGTCGATCTCGACAAGCTGCTGGTCAAAAAGGGCTATACGCCCCTGAAAATGGTCCAGACGGGCGAGGCGTTTTATACCTCGCTGGGGCTTGCGCCGCTGCCCCAGACCTTCTGGGACCGTTCGATGATAACGCGTCCCAAGGATCGTGAAGTGGTGTGCCACGCCTCGGCCTGGGATCTCGATAACCGCGACGATATCCGCATCAAGATGTGCACCCAGGTCAATGCGGATGACTTCCGCACGGTGCACCACGAATTAGGCCACAACGTCTATCAGCGCGCCTATAAGGATCAGCCGTTCCTGTTTAAGAACGGCGCCAACGATGGCTTCCACGAAGCGATCGGGGATTTTGTGGCCCTTTCCGCCACGACCCCAGCCTATCTCAAGCAGATCGGTCTGCTGGACAAAATGCCGGTTGCCAATGCCGATGCTGACCGCGAGTACCTGTTGCGGATGGCACTCGACAAGATCGCCTTCCTGCCGTTCGGTCTGTTGGTCGATAAGTGGCGTTGGGATGTCTTCTCCGGGAAAACCCAACCCGACCAGTACAACGCCCGTTGGTGGGAGCTGGTCCAGCAGTATCAGGGCCTGAAGCCGCCGTCAGCGCGTCCGGCAGACGCCTTTGATCCGGGTGCGAAGTATCACGTGCCGGGCAATACGCCTTATATGCGGTACTTCCTGGCGCATATTCTCCAGTTCCAGTTCCACCGTGCGGCCTGTCAGCAGGCAGGTTGGAAAGGGCCGCTGCATGAATGCTCGGTCTATAACCAAAAAAATGTTGGTGAGCGCTTTAACAAGATGATGGAAATGGGCCAGTCGCGCCCGTGGCCTGAAGCGCTGGAAGCCTTTACCGGTCAGCGCGAGATGGATGCGACGGCCGTGACGGAATATTTTGCGCCGCTCAATAGCTGGCTCGTTGAGCAAAACAAAGGTGAAAGCTGCGGCTGGTAAGCCTTAGTCTGCAACCTTTTGCACCCGCCGACGTCAATCGGCGGGTGTTTTTTATGCCGCGACGTCCGGATCGATGACCACCAGATCGTCTTCAGGCTCCAGGGCATTCAGAACAGCGCGCAATAAGACATCCGCGGCCAGCGGTTTGGTCAGGTGCGCATCCGCCCCCGCCGCACGGGACCGGCGCTCGTCTTCCGGCATGGCATTAGCCGTCAGCACATAGATCGGGGTATGGGGTTGGTGCGTTTCGGTCTCGTACCGCCGGATTTCCTGGATCGCGGTCAGGCCATCCATGACCGGCATCTGCATGTCCATCAGCACCAGATCAAAGGCCTCTTGCTTAAACGCCTCGACGGCGAGCGCGCCATTTTCCACAGCGATCAATTCAAGACCCGCCCCATCCAGAATCAGTTCGACCACGCGCCGGTTCGCTGGGTGATCTTCGGCCAGAAGAATACGGGGGGGGCGGCTCTTGGTCGTCCAGTCGGTCAGATCTTCGGCGGCAAGGTCGCGGGCAATGGGGGTGGGGCGATTGGACGGCCCCAAAACGGGCTGACGCTCTGACCGTGGCAGGGGGAGCCGTACAGTGAAGGTGGCACCAATTTCTGGAACAGCATCGGCCGTAATGGTCCCGCCCATCATTTCGGCCAAGGACCGAGAGATCGACAGGCCAAGACCGGTTCCGCCGAAGCGGCGGGTAATAGAGTCGTCAGCCTGCTGGAAACGAGTAAACAGCCGGGCCTTGGTCTCTGCATCAAATCCGATACCTGTATCCATGACTTGGATTGTAACCCAATCATCCGAATCGGCCCGCGCCGAAATTAGAATTCGGCCTTGCTGCGTAAATTTGATTGCGTTATTAAGTAAATTGCTGATGATTTGACGAAGTCGTAAATCATCTCCCATCCGATTGTCATTTAATATTTCATCAATATCAGTTTCGAGTGTCAATCCCTTTTCGGTTACCTTGTCTTGGAAGAGCAGCGCGGTCTGGGTCAATAATTTTGCAGGGTTAAAGCTCTCCTGAACAACTGTCAGGCGTCCAGCCTCAATACGGGCGATATCCAGAATATCCCCGAGCAGCCGTGTCAGAGTACGCGATGAGACCTCGATCAGGTCCACCATTTCGGTTTGTTGTTGGTCGAGCCGTGTCCGTTTCAGTGCTCCTGCGATTCCCAACACGCCATTCAGGGGCGTTCGGATTTCATGGCTCATATTGGCCAGAAAGGCGCTCTTGGCTGTGTTGGCGGCTTCGGCAGCATTTCGATCGCGCTGGGCATTTAGTTCCATCTGCTTGCGCTCTGTGATGTCGCGTAGGACGCCGATTATTCGAATGGGCCTGTCGTCAGTATCACGTTCGAGGATGGCCGATGCCTGTATCCAAGCCAGATCTCCTTGTCGATTAAATTGCCGGTATTCACATCGATAAGGTGTTCCATGTTCGACATGGGCTTGCCATGCTTGTGAAACGCGCTCTCTGTCGTCTGGATGAAGAGAAAGAATGAAGTGATCAAATATAATTTCATATTCTTTTGGAGGCATTACAGCACGATTGCTGCCATGTTCGTATTGTTTTAGTTGTTTTGATTTATATTCGTATTCCCAAATTGTTATATCGGCAATGTCAACAGCAAGTTGAAGCCTGGCTTCGTTTGCGACACTCTTTTGGTGGGTTTCGATATCAGCAGAAATATTCTCGGTCATCATGACAATGCCGCCAAGTTTTGCCGTATCTGTATACCATGGTCGACACTCCCACTTTAGCCAAACGGTAAGTCCGCTCGCATCTGTATATGGAATCAGCGATTTCTTGACGGTTTCTTCAATCAGGCTGCCTCTTAAGGCTTGGGTCCACTCTCCTGGAAGATGTGCAAGCAAAGTATCGGCACTGCGGCCAAGAATTTCGTCAGGCCGCAATCTAAGGTCCTCGGTCCAGCGCTGGCTGGCTCGGACCAAGTTAAGATGCGTGTCGAACATTGCCAGACCTACCGGCGCATCTTGTAGAAACGTGCGGAGCATTTCGGTTTTAGCACGTGAATCTACTAAGGCTTTATCTAAACCTTTCTTTGTCGCCAGCAGTGTGATTTCGTCACTCAAGAGGCCAGCCATATCCTGAAGCCGATCGGCCAGTTCTCGGCTGTAGGCAATAGGTTGACCATCCATGACGCTGAGTGTGCCTATTACTTGGCCTCCAACGCGCAGGGGGGCTGCAGCGACAAAGGCAACATTTTTTGAATCCAGATAAAAATCAGGAGGCACAAGGTTTGGCTCATCGCGAAGATCTTCTATCCAGATGACATCTTCAGGAGCCATGACTGCCCAAGCAGCTATACAGGCAGGACGCGGGATTTCTGTCGGCCCTTGGCCGGTTTGAGCTAGGATACGACAGGTTGCTTCATCAATCAGAATTACTGCCGCGTTGTCACACTGAATGAGCGCACGTGCCAGGCGCGGCACTCGATCGAGGCTGAGTGATTTTCTGACTTCTAGCCGTTCGAGGGCCCGCACAACGTCTAACCGGGCCTGTTCGTTTTCTGGGATCGGGAAGGATGCCATGGAATCCGCTCTGCTCTGGATGGGCAGCCTATCGGAATCGTCTTAACAAACCTTTGGTTGCGAATCGCGCCTCGATATGAATACTTTCATATCGTGAGCTTCACGCGTGTTGTTAGACGCATTCATATTAAATCATGCAAAACAATATTGTTCTTGGGTGTGTAATGAGAAGTGTCAGATTGTATTTTCAAGCTCATGTGAGTTTGATTTCTCGCAAACGCTCCTGAAGATATTCATCTGATGTAATGGCAACAGGATAGCGGTCCGGCTGATCTGCTGAAATGCAATTCTTCAGAGTTTTAATGCTGAAATCTGGAGCGAAATGCAGGAAGAATGGGGTCGAATAACGGGAATAGGCCGAGCGCTCTGCCGAGGGATTGACCACCCGGTGGGTCGTTGAGGGCAAGACGTGATTGGTCAGACGTTGCAGCATGTCGCCGATGTTGCACACCAGCGCGCCCGCTGGCGGGTTAATGTCGAGCCATTGGCCATCCCGATCCTTGACCTGTAGCCCGGCTTCTTCGGCCCCAAGCAGAAGCGTAATGACGTTAATGTCCTCGTGGGCTCCGGCGCGAATGCTGCCTTCGGGCTGATCAACGGGTGGATAATGTAAAAGGCGCAGAACGCTGTTGCCATCCTTGACCGGGGCTTCAAAAAAGTCCGGGGCCAGATCAAGGCTGTGGGCAATGGCGCGAAGCACCTTCAGGCCTAACTGATCCAGGGCGTCATAGAGGGCCGTTATTGCCGGGCGAAAGGTCGGTTGTTCGTTATCGGGCCAGACGTTGTCCGGCATGTAGGCGCGGTACGGATGATCTGCTGAAAGCGTGCGGCCCACATGCCAGAACTCTTTGAGATCCTTATGGGCCGCCCCCTTGGCCGT
>JBKBWB010000135.1:0-6113 GCA_046289215.1 Asticcacaulis sp.
ATCCCAAAGCCGGGCCGTGGCTTTCGCCCCATGTGGTGACACGAAAAAGATGACCAAAGGTATTGTGTGACATAGGCCGGACTTAAACCACTTGATCTGACAGGGCAAATGTTGCCCTCGATACAAATTCGCGTGGGGCTATCAGGCGACGCGGTCCTGCAGCGGGGCCGCCCAATGGCGGGCAAAGCTCTGCAACAGCTCGTGGGCTGGGCGCACAGGCTCCGTCCCCTCCAGCAAACGCACGAACAGATGCCCCGCCGGGTGGCGCGCTGTGGCCGGAAGGCCATCCTGTTCCGAACGCAGGATCAGGCCCGGTGTACTGGCGCGGACCACCACCAGGGTGCGTGGCCCATGCGGGGTGTCCAGATCGAGCCGCCCGCCCTGACGCAACAGGCTGGGGCGCACCGCCAGCTCCATCCACAGGTCATGGCCGGAGACACTGACGCCCTCAGGGCAGCGGATCTTGACCCGAAGATAGACCGACGCCCCGTCGGGGCTGCGGGCCTTGAGCCTTAGGGTCTCTTGGTTGCGCAGGCCCCTGGGCAGGTTCAGCCGCACGGGTCGCCCGTCCGGCAGGCTGTGATCGAGCGGCCCGCCATGAAGCGCGAGACCCAGCGGCAGGGCGAGGGGGATGGCCAGATGGTCCGGAGCCTCGGGCGCGGAGGCCGGGCTCGCCTCCGTTTGGCCCCGTAACAGCGCACGCTGTAACAGAAGGTCGCGGGCCTGAACCAGGGCTTGCATATAGTCGGTCTCGCCGCCGGGGCGGTCCGGATGCGCCGCCTTGGCCGCACGCCGAAACGCCGCGCGGATCTCCGGCGCGGTCGCAAGGGCACTGACCCCCAAACAGGCCCGAGCCTGTTCGGTGACGGGGTCCGCAAGCGGTATCAAGGCGTTTCCCACGCTCGCAATCTGCCCGACAGACCCTCAACAGACGGTTAATGCCCTCGGGCGTTCGACCCGGACAGGCAGGGAAGAGTGGTGGGTAGTATTTTGGGATGTATAATTAGCGAGCTTTAGCCATAAGCGGCCTTTTGATTATTTTTGAAAAAATAAAAATTTGACATTTCGAAATAAAATTCCCATGCTGGATCGGTCGGTATTTGCTTGTTGCGCTGCTTTTAATCGCAAAATTATTTGCGTCGAAACGGAACTTCATTTCAAAAATCGTTCTATCGCACACGATCGCTATTGCGGCGTGTTGTTTTTACATGCCACGAAAGGGTATTTTATGGCCACAGGCACCGTTAAATGGTTCAATGGCACCAAGGGTTTTGGCTTTATCCAGCCGGATGACGGCGGGGCCGATGCCTTCGTTCACATCTCAGCCGTGGAGCGCGCAGGCATGCGCGAACTCTTCGAAGGTCAGAAGCTGGCCTATGACCTTGAGCGCGATAACAAGTCCGGCAAGATGTCGGCCTGTAATCTGCAAGCGGCTTAAGGTCTGGCGCGTTCGGGCAGATCACGCCTGAGCGCATAAAGATTGGACGGTCCTGGGGCCAGACCTTGGGATCCGCGTTCACGGGCATGGTGCGACCGATCAATCGGGAGCCTGTGCCCGTTTTCGTGTTTGGCCTGTGAAGGCGACTAGGTAGCTCTGAGATTGCCACCACACCGGATCCACCGCCGATGACGCGGCGTAGAAGTTTGGCCTTACGTCGGGCGTAAACGGGTTTATAAGGACGCGTCATGAGCCAGCCCCCCCCTTCCGCGCCGGATTCGGCGTTGATCCCGCCCAGCCCGTCGTCGGACGAGTATGCCGCCGCCCATGCGGACAATGCCGACGAGAGTGTGTTTGACCGCGATGAGCCCTTTGGTCTGTTTGCTGAGTGGCTGAAGGCCGCGCGCGCGCGTGAACCTAACGACCCCAATGCCATGGCGGTCTCGACGGTCGATGCGGATGGCTTGCCGGACTCGCGCATGGTGCTGCTCAAGGATCTCGATGCGCGCGGCTTTGTCTTTTACACCAACACCCAAAGCGCCAAGGGCGAGCAGTTGCAGGGCCATGCCAAGGCGGCCTTGTTGTTCCACTGGAAGTCCCTGCGGCGCCAGGTGCGGGTGAGGGGACTGGTCGAGCCGGTCAGCGCCGAAGAGGCTGATGCCTATTTCGCCAGCCGCGCCCGCGACAGCCAGATCGGGGCCTGGGCCTCGGAGCAGTCGCGCCCGCTGGAAGGCCGCTTCAGCCTGGAAAAGCGCGTGGCCGAATACGGCCTTAAGTTTGGTCTCGGCAAGGTGCCGCGCCCGCCGCACTGGAGCGGGTTCCGTATCGTGCCGCTGGCACTGGAATTCTGGCGCGACCGGCCGTTCCGGCTGCATGACCGGCTGGTGTTTCGCCGCGAAGCTCCGGACCAGCCCTGGACGCGCACCCGCCTTTATCCCTGATTTCGGACTGCCTGATGACCCAACCGTCCAACGCCGCGGCCCGGGCCGAACTGGGCCGCGAGGCCGAACGCGTGATCGAGACCTCTTGCGCCACCATCTTCCTCAAGGGCGACGAGGCGCGCAAGCTGAAGAAGCCGGTCGATTTCGGCTTTCTCGATTACAGCACCCGCGACAAGCGCCAGTGGGCGCTCGAACGCGAGCTTTTGTTCAATCAGGAGACGGCCCCCCACATCTATCAGCGGCTTGAGCATGTGGCCGACGAGCCGGTGTTGGTGATGCGCCGTTTTGACGACGGGGCTGTGCTGAGCGCAGACCCCGCCCAGGTGGGGCCGGATCTGGCCGAGCGGCTGGGCCGGGAAATCGCCCGTTTTCATGCCCGCGCCCGGATCACCCCGGATGGGGGCGGGCGCGCCAATATGGACTATGTGGCGGGCTCCAACGCGGGACACATCCGCCACTTTGCGGCGGCCTTGGGGGCGGCGGCGGTCGAGGATCTGGTGGCCCGCACCGAAGCTCTGATCGAGACCATGGCCCCCCTGATGCAGGCGCGGCAAGCCGCGGGCTTTGCCCGGCGCTGTCACGGGGATCTGCACCTTGGCAATGTGTTCCTAGAGGACGGGCGGCCGGTTCTGTTCGACTGTATCGAGTTCAACGACACCCTCAGCCAGATCGACTGCCTTTATGACCTGGCCTTTGTGCTGATGGATCTTTGTTTCCGGGGCCATGCGCCGGCGGCCAACCGGGTGATGAACGCCTATCTCGACGAGGCCGCGCGCAGCTTTGATGCCGCTTTGTGGGACGGTCTGGCGCTATTGCCGCTCTATATGGCGGTGCGGGCCGGGGTGCGTTGCCACGTCAGCGCCCATGCCGGGGACCTTGCGCTGGCAGGCCAGTATCTGGACTTTGGGCGCGCGTTGTTGAATAGGGGCACCCCGACGCTGATCGCCATTGGCGGCCTGTCAGGCTCAGGCAAATCGACCGAGGCGCGTCGTCGCGCTCCGGCGCTCAGCCCTCTGCCGGGGGCGGTGGTGCTGCGGACCGACGAGCTGCGTAAGCGCCTGTGGGGGGTGGATCCCTTGGTGCCCTTGCCGCCTGCGGCCTATACCCCGGATTTCGGCGCGCGAGTCTATGCCAGCCTGATCGAGACAGCCGCACAGGTCCTCAAGGCCGGTCACAGTGTCGTGCTTGATGCCGTGTTCCTGCGCCCCGAGGAGCGCGCCGCCGCCGAGGCCCTGGCTCAGGCGCAGGGCGTACCCTTTACCGGCTTGTGGATGGAGGCCCCGCCCGAAGATCTGGCTGCCCGCATTGCCGCCCGCACTAACGATGCCTCGGACGCGACCCCGGCGGTGCTGGGCCAACAGCTCCAGCGCGACCCCGGCCCCCTCAACTGGACGCGGACGCGGTTGTAGGGGGCGGGCTCCACTGTTCCTCCCTGCCGGTCACGGCGGGGAGGGGGACCGTGAAGCGGTGGAGGGGGAAGTCTACGTAAAGAAAGACACCCCTCCGGCCTTTCAGGCCACCTCCCCCCAAAGCGGGGAGGAGATAAGAAGTAATTCCTTATTTCTCCTCCCCTTTTAAGGGGAGGTGCCCCGGCACGGGGCGGAGGGGATCAGCAATCGCATCCAATAGACACCCCTCCGCACGAAGCATCACATCCAAAGCTCTTTACGCCCAACCTATCTCACTAAAATTCAACCAATATGGATGCCCACAGTTGTTAATCTATTGTTTTCCTTAGTTAAAGATGATGTTGTGCCGGGCGGATAGCCCGAAATAAATAACAT
The DNA here is from genome assembly GCA_046289215.1 of Asticcacaulis sp. GTDB lineage: Bacteria > Pseudomonadota > Alphaproteobacteria > Caulobacterales > Caulobacteraceae > Asticcacaulis. Next base: position 4,164 of record JBKBWB010000135.1, read on the forward strand.
TGCAATTCTTACCCCTCCCCAATCAAGGAATAATTTACCATTGTACATGGCCTTAGTTTTAAAATCCTCAAAATCAATAGGTTCATTACCATGAGAAATCAGAGATTTTCCAATCCACTTCCATTCTTTAAGGTGCAAATAAAGATCATAGGCGCAGTCAATTTGACAGTCTACATCAGTGTCATAATATAGGTATGGGCGGCCAACTACATTGTGATAAACGACTCCAACCTTAAAATTCACAAATTTATAAGATGTTGAATTGTATTCATTATTTAATACAGGCACATTTGTTTCGCCGAATTGCTTAAAAAACTCACTGTCAATGGTTTCGGTGACGGCGATCTTGTCCAAAATGACCTTCAGCTTCGGAAACGAACGCTCCCAAAGGACAGTATCGGGTACAGGGCTTTGTGAGGGGCGCGTCGGTTCCACAGTTGGCAACGCCTGGGCACAGGCCGGTGCGGTCAAGGCCAAGATTCCCCAAATCACCGCGCCTAATCGCTGTCTCATGACCCATTCCCCCGCTAAGATCTGTTTAAGACCACTGAAGCCTTAAGTCTGGCCTGATGCAACCCTAACGCCGAGCGATGACAGTTTTTGGGGTGCTGAGAGGCTCCCGCTCCGCTTCGCTCTGCTCAGCACCTCGACGTGTCTTCGCCACAGAGGGGAGAAAATATCCGTCACCCTCGGACGTGATCCGAGGGCCTATCTTTTCACCGCTCAAGAGATCCTCGGATCAAGTCCGAGGATGACGGTGTGAAACTCTCCTCCCTGCCGGTCGCGGCGGGGAGGGGGACCGCGAAGCGGTGGAGGGGGGATTTTACTTAAGCAAAGACACCCCTCCGGCCTTTTGTCCGAGCCGGATTAGGGGCAGCACCCTAAGCCGATGGGGCGATCAAGGCTCCATCCTCTGGCCACCAGGACGGCACGGTAACGCTTACGGGCAGGCCGTCGCAGGTGAGGGGGCCATCCAGCCGGTCGAGGCGGAGGCTGGCTATGGCCCTATCCTCGATCCCGCTCAGCAGCACCCCGGCGCGCAGATCGCCGTTGAGGATCTCGGTCCCAAAGGCAGGAAGGGTCTCGCCGGAGATCTGAACCGGCATCATCCGGGTCTTGACCGTGCCGCGCCGTTTCATCCGGCTGGTGGTTTCCTGACCGACAAAACAACCCTTGTGAAAATCGATGCCGTTCAGCCAGTCAAAACAGGCTTCGATCGGATAGGTACTCTCTAGCGGGCAATCGGCGTCCGGATCGGGTACGCCAAGGCTTAAGCGCAGCCGATGCCAGTCAGCTTCGGGCGTACAAGACTCAAGCTCCGGGCCGCGCGGGACACAGGCGCGCCAGCCCAGCGCCGCCAGCCGGGGATCGGTAAAGGCGCTGTCAGGGCGCGCTTGATCTGGCCCTCCCGCGATCACAGTGAGGTCTGGCGCGGCCTCTAGAGCCACCTTGGCGCGCAAACGATAGAGGCTCAGTCGTGCCAGCACCGTCTCGGCCCTTGCGGCGGGTACATCCAGCAAAGCGGCCTCGGGATCAAGAGACCGTACCATCACATCGCTGATCAGCTTGCCTTGCGGAGTCAAAAGCCCGGCGAACACCGCTGTGCTCGCAGGCAAATCAAGCGTTGATTGCGTCAAAAGGCCATTGAGGAAGGTCGGCCAATCCGGGCCGGAAAGACGGATAACCGCCCGCGAAGACAGGAAAAAAGGCGCGCTCATGGCCGCAACATAGGGCCTTGCCCCCGGGATTTCCAGACAAGGACCCGTCTGAACCCTGTGGGACCGATTTCCGGGACACGCAAACGCGTTACAGATCCCTCAGCCTTGCCATTTCCACCGGCCCAAGATGGTTTATAACGCTTAACCATGACCGGTTCATTCCCGATTCTGATGTTTTGCCCGCCCAATCTGACCGATGCTGTTATGGCCTCGGGATTGTTAGCGCGGCTCA
>JBKBWB010000136.1:0-6054 GCA_046289215.1 Asticcacaulis sp.
GCTTCAAGCGGACGGACTCGCTCAAGGCGCGCTCACGGGCCTCAACAGCATCTTCGAGTGCCCGGGTTGCGGTGATATCCAGGAAGGCGACCAGGGTCGCCCCGTCCGGCAAGGGCTGGGTACGCCAGGTCATGATCCGCTTGTCGGCCAGACGCATTTCCCCGCTGGCGCCGACGCGCGCTTCAGGGTTGGGATCCGTGATCCGCGCCTTAAGGTCCTGCCAGTAGCCGGTATCATTAAGCAAGCGCTGACAATCGCGGGCCAGATCCTCGAAATCCATCGCTTCGAACAAAGTGGCCGGATCCAGTCCCCAAAACCGCGCAAAGGCAGCATTGCGCAGACGCAAACGCCCATCCGCCCCGAACACAGCCACGGCATCATAGAGTTGGTCGAGCGTCGCCCGTTGGACCTGGATCAGACTGTTGTACTGGGCCTTGAGACGCAGCTCGCCAGTGATATCTGAAAACAACAGCAGCAATCCACCCAGCGGGTGCGGCTGGCGGACCACGCGCAGGCTGCGACCATCGGGCAGACTCCAGATCTCGTCCGCCGCGCTTTCCGTCAAGCTGTAGAAGCTCAGTTCCCGCAGTTTCCAGGCCGAGTAGTCGATGGTTTCCGGCAACTTGCGCTTTTGACGCAGCCGATCCAGCAGCTCCCCATGGGCGGGCCGCTCGCTCAGCCAGGCCGCATCCAGCGCCCAGAGCGATTCGAACGCGCGGTTATGAAACGCCAGACGCTTTTCCGGGCCAAAGATTGCGACGGCATCCGCAAGACGGTCGAGCGTTTCGTCATGCGCCTTAACGTGGCGCCGCAATGCATCCTGGGTTTCCTCGACCTCGGTCACATCGAGGGCATAGGCCGCCACCGCCCCGTCGATCAGGGGTTCAGCCACCAGCCGGAACGCCCGTCGACGTCCGGCCACAGCGATCCAGCGAAACGCTTCCTTGCGCATGTTTTGCGTGGCCGCGTCCTGAACCAGGGTCTCAGCACTTTTATCCAGAGACAAGTTGCTGTCGCGGGCGGTCAACAGAGTGTCCGCCTCTGTGGCCGCAAGCCAAGCCTTGTTGGCCCACAAAAGCTGCCCATCACGGCCCACGATCCAGCAAGGCGCGGGCAACTGTTCGGCCATCAGGGCAAACGGACCCGACGTCAGCGAGACCCCCGCTCCACCACCCAACGCCACCCGCACCCAGGCGGTTGCCCCAGACGGTCGGCCATCGATGATCAGCGTCGCCCCTTCGGCAAACACCTCAACCCGACAGGCGCGCCCCTGCGTGACCAAATCCCGAAGCGCCGTCGCTGCATCGGGCGAGCGTTCGGCGAGTGCCGCCAAAAGACCTGCCGCTGTCGGCGCATTGAGGCCCATCGCCTTACCACAGGCGATCAGCGCGTCTTCGTTCCAGACGAGGCGAGCTTGTTCGCCGTCAATCGCCAGAACCGTTTCATCATAGGCATTAATGGCTGAATCCAGCTCACCAACCGCCGCATCGCGCGCAGCCAAAGCGGCTCTGAGCTGATCTTCACGCCCCAGAAAACGGGCGCGCATCCGCCAGGCCAAAAGGGTCGTCATCAGCGCCAGAGATGTGGCGCCCGCGGCAGCGGCAAAGGCAATGTGCGTTGCGGTCATCGGCGTGCCCGTGCGAATCAGCGAACAGAATAGCGGGATTTTTTTGTCCCGACCTTTGCTCGTAACCTTATTCGTTAATTTTTTGCGCCTATTTTTTTAACATGACAGCGGTTTTGTACCCCGTAGCCCGGTCTGCCAGTCAGGCCCTCGATGCGCTTCGAACCGGACAGCCCCGGGCGGCCCGGTTGCGTGAAGCCCTTGAAGCGGCCCGTTTGATCCTGGCTGAGGCTAATGTGCGCTTTGTGACCGAAGACACCGGCCCCGGTTACGACACCTATGCCCAGGCCCTGGCCGCCTGGAGCCAATGGATTGATGATCCCAAGGGCGGCGCGCGTCTTGAGCCCCAGGACCGCTTTGCCACCTTGCGCCAGGTCGTTGCCCCTCAGGCACGCAAACTGGTCCGGCCATCTGCCCGCGCGACATTCAAGGATAACCGGCGCTGGGCGCTCCCCGAAGACCCGCCGCCCGCCTCCGTCTGGCGTCTGAGCCTGTCCTATTGGAAGATTGTGGATCCCACCGAAGCAGAGCTGCCCGCACCACCACCGGGTGTTCAGGCCAGATCTCTTCGCCGCAGTCGTAAGGCCGCCGAGGTATCGCCAGAAACCGTCAAGGCCCTGACTCAACAGCCGATGAGCGCTTTCAAACCGCAAAAAGCCCTCGATATTGGCCTGTTTGAGTTTCGCCCCCCCGATCAACCCCATCTGATTATTCCGGATGAGTGAGGCTTTATCGCTCATAGGCGACCTTAAGGCGCCGGACCTCGACACGTTTGCGGCCCTTGCCGAGGCCGCCCTGACCGCCCTGCCCGAGCCCTTTTGCGGGTTTCTGACGGGGGTACGGTGTCATGTCTTCGAGTTTGCCGACGAAGACACCTTGTCAACCTTAGGTCTTGATGATCCGTTTGAGCTGACCGGACTCTATGAGGGACCGAGTCTGGCTGAACAAAGCCTTCTTGATCCGCTCCCGAGCGCGCCCCGTATCTCCCTGTACAGACGGCCTATTCTGGACGAATGGGCTGATCGTGGCGATGTGTCGTTATCCGAGCTGATTACCCATGTGGTTGTGCACGAAGTCGCCCATCACTTTGGTCTCAGTGACGACGATATCGACCGGATCGAAGACAGTGTGCCAGACTGAGGAGGTGAGCATGACCCAGCTATTCCGAAACCACCCAAAGCCTTTGGTGACACAGGCTTTTATCTCGGTCTTGCTGATAGTGCTCGGAGCCAGCCTTGTGTTCGCCACGGCGGCACGGGCCGCTAACTCGACGGTGCCGGAACCCGCCAAACCCATGGAGCTGACCCGCTACACGGGCCTCTGGTATGAAATCGCCCGATCGCCGAACCGGTTTGAGCGCGGCTGCGACGGGGTCACCGCCCGCTACACCTTGCGCAAAGACGGCGACATCGATGTGCTTAACACCTGTCGACGCGGGGGGCTGGAGGGTCGCGTCGAAACGGCTAAGGGCCGGGCCAAGGTCGTGGACAAAAAGACCTTTGCCAAGCTCAAGGTCAGCTTTTTCGGCCCGTTCTACGCCAACTACTGGGTCCTTGACCGAGATGAAAATTATCAGTGGGCCATCGTGGGCGAGCCGAGCGGACGCTACGTCTGGATTCTTAGCCGCACGCCACGCCCGGACAATACCCAGACGCTCGTCAAGCGCGTTCAGGCTATGGGTTATGACATAACAAAGTTGGAATTCCCCAAGCAGCCAGCCAACTAAGGCCTCACGCTCAGTCCTTCTTCTTTTTGTCCTTCTTATTTTTTTTGGACTTTTTTTCCTTATCCCCATCTGGGATCACGGCGCCGACAACTGCGCCCGTCGCCGCCACACCCGTACCGACGACAGCGCCCGTGACCCCTACCGCGGTGCCAACGACCGCGCCCGTGGCGGCGGCCGCCAGACAGCCCGACAAGGCCGGGGCCATCGCCATAAGGATAAGCAGCGCTTTGATACGACGGGTCATGATCTGGCCTTTGCCGAGTGGATTTCATCCAGCCTTAGACTGATCCTGCCGTTTGTTCCAGTCCACTTGACCTGGAACAAAGATGGAACAATAATTGGAACTATGCTGTCACGCCCCGACATCACCCAAAGCGTTACCCGCGGGGCGATCCGCCTGTTGCAATCGCTGAACCAAGCGGTTGTCGCAGAACTGCCCCTGCCTAACAGCCGTCGGGCGGATCTTGTCGGCCTATGTCCCAAGGGAAGTCTGACCATCCTTGAGGTCAAGTCCGGTCTTGCGGACTATCAAGCCGACCAGAAGTGGCCGGACTACAGCCCCTATTGCGATGCCTTCTATTTTGCCGTTGCCCCGGGGTTTCCCACTCATTGCCTCCCGGCGGATACCGGGCTGATCGTCGCCGACGGCTTCGGCGGGGCCATCGTTCGTCCCGCCCAGACTCACCCGCTGAGTGGAGCCCGCCGCAAGGCCTTGACCCTTCGCTTTGCCCGCATTGCCGCCTGGCGTCAGGGTGAGCTGGACAACCCGATGCGGCTTTAGGCCTCTATTTCGGGGCGCGCTTGGCCAGGATCCGTTGAAGCGTACGGCGGTGCATATTCAGACGCCGCGCCGTTTCCGACACATTATGGCCACACAGCTCATAGACTCGCTGGATGTGTTCCCAACGCACCCGGTCCGCCGACATCGGGTTTTCCGGCGGGGCGGGGCCATCATCATCGCGCGCCAACAGGGCCTTGACCACATCATCGGCATCAGCAGGCTTGGACAGATAGTCAATCGCCCCGGCTTTGACCGCCGCGACCGCTGTCGCGATATTGCCATAGCCAGTCAGCATGATCGCCCGTGCATCGGGCCGGGTTTCGTGCAGAACCTCGACCACCTTGAGCCCGTTGCCGTCATCCAACCGCATATCCAGCACGGCAAAGGCAGGAGGCGCTTTGCGCACAGCCTCCAACGCCTCGGCAACGGATCCTGTCAGGGTGACCTGAAATCCACGCGTTTCCAGCGCTCGGCCCAGACGAGTCCGCAAAGGGGCATCATCATCCATCACCAGCAAACGCTTGTCCTCAAGCGCGGCGATTTCGTCCGAATAATCCGTCATTGACCCGATCCATAGGCTACGCGACTGCCCTTGCATAACACACCGTCACCGCATGTGCGCAAGTCCGTATAAACAAACCAGATCAAAGGGCCGTCTCTTTGGGTTCTATCCGGCCGCGCGGCCAGCGGACCTGGACCACCGCCCCGCCCAGGCGATGATTAAAGAATGTGACCTTGCCGCCCGACCGTTCAAACAACGTCTTGGCGATAAAGAACCCCAATCCCATACCTTCATGATGGCTGGGAGACCCTTCGCCCCCTGGGCGGGTGGTCACATAGGGCTCACCCAGTTTGACAATCACTTCAGGCGAAAATCCGGCCCCATCATCGCGGACCTCGATGGTCAGAAACTGCTCATCAAAGCGGGCCGTCACCACCACCTGGGTTTCGGCAAAGTCCGCCGCATTCTCGATCCATGAGGCCAGGGCATGGATGACCTCCGGCAGACGCCAGACATCCGGAACCGGCAATCCTGGCTTGCCCTCAACCTCGGTCAGAATCATCGGCCCACTATCTTGGTAAGGCTCTGAAGCTTCATCCAAAAGCTGTTGTACGGATAAGCGGCCATGAACCGCATCCGTAGCCTGGGGCTTTTGCGACAATTGCCTCAGGATTTCGCGACACCGCGCCGCCTGGGACAACAGCAACTGTGCATCTTCAGCCTGTTCACTGCCTTCGGGGGCTGCGCGCAGCATTTCCTTGGCCACGATCTGAATGGTGGCCAACGGGGTGCCCAGCTCGTGCGCCGCCGCCGCCGCCAAGCCGCCCAGAGCCGAAAGACGTTGTTCCCGCGACAGTACCGACTGCGTCGCCGCAAGCGCCAGCTCCATCCGCGAAGATTCCAAGGCCGCCTGCCAAGCATAGCCCGCGGTAAAGGCAATCCCGATCACCGTGGCGACCCACACCCCGACCTCATAGAGCTTGGGCAGCTGTATCGCCTGCCCTGGGTACCAAGGCAGGGGCAAAGACCACACAGCCAGAGCTGCCGTCACCGAAAACGCCAACAAGGCAACAAACAGAGCATGACGGGTTGGCAGGGTCGCGGCGGCCACCGTTGCTGGGGCAATCAGAACCAGCATAAAGGGATTGGTCAGCCCTCCCGTGAGCCCCAGCAGCAAAGCCAGCTGCACTACATCAAAACAAAGCTGAGCCGCCGCCTCCCAGTCACGCGCCAGACGCCGTCCCGGCGCCGCAAACATCAAAAACACATTCAACCAGGCACTGGCTGAAATCACCGCCAGACACAGGGCCAATGGCGTCTGAAAGCCCAGATAAAAGGTCACAAACAGGACAGCCGCGGCTTGACCGGACACCGCCAGCCAACGCAGCAAAATCAAGGTCCGGACCCGCAACCGACCCCGA
>JBKBWB010000137.1:0-6013 GCA_046289215.1 Asticcacaulis sp.
CAGCAAGAGCAGGAGGCGTTGAAACAACAGGCCGAAGTCGAAAAGCGCAAGGCCATGCATGACCTCGCCAATAGCTTTGAATCGAGCGTGCTGGAGGTGGTCAATACCGTCGCCTCGGCCTCGACCGAACTGCAAGCGTCTGCCGAAACCCTGACGGTGACCGCGCGCACGACCCATTCCGACGCCAATTCGGTCACACGCACCGCCGATGCCTCGTCCAATGCCGTCCATGCTGTGGCGGCGGCCACGGAAGAAATGCTGGCCTCGGTCAGCGAAATCGCCAGCAAGGCCGCCCAGTCTGCCACCGTGGCTCAAACCGCCCAGTCCGAAGCCGAACGCACGAGCGACGTGGTGCGGGAGCTGTCCGAAGCGGCGGGTAAGATCGGGGCGGTGATCAGCCTGATCCAGGACATTGCCAGCCAGACCAATCTTCTTGCGCTCAACGCCACCATCGAGGCCGCCCGTGCGGGCGAAGCGGGCAAGGGCTTTGCCGTGGTCGCCACCGAGGTCAAGACCCTCGCGGAGCAAACCCGCAAGGCCACCGAAGACATCTCGCGCCACGTCGAAAGCGTCCAGAACGTGTCGGGCGAAGCGGTACTGGCCATTTCTGGCATCACCGCCACCATTCAGGATGTAACCGAAATCGCCGTGACCATATCGGCGGCGGTCGAGGAGCAACTCAGCACCCTTAAGGACATCGGCCAGTCCGCCGCCGGGGTTGCCACCGACAGCCAGAGCGTGGCCGAAAAGATGGAGCATGTGCTCCAGGGCTCCTCGGAAACCGGCGCAGCGGCGGAACAGGCCTTTGGCGCCGCCAAGGAACTGGGCCAGCAATCCGAAGTCCTGCGCCGCAAGGTGGACGACTTCCTCGACCGCGTCCGTGCCGCCTAAGAGCTTGGGGCTGAGAGCTTGGGGCGAAAACAGCGTCACCCTCGGACTTGATCCGAGGGTCTACAACGGCCGCACGCAGAGATCCTCGGGTCTGCGCCCGAGGATAACGGCGTGGGGATGACGGCGTGGGCTTATTCTCCTCCCATTCGCTCGGCGAAGGGGAGGTGGCGTGTCGGACCATAGCATTTGTGAATACGCCACCACTACCGAAGAAATAAAACTCAGTAAAAATACTATTTATCACCACTCCAAATTAATTTACAATCACCCACTTGAACAACAATCACATCATTAATTAAATCTTTATTTACATGAAATTTAGAACACATTATGGCGTAGAATTTTGAAAACCCATCATCCACCTCAGAAACAGAAACGCTCCTACCATTTTCAAAAATTAAAATATAAAATTCATCATCATAAGTTATTTGATTTACTCTTTTAATAAATATTTTTTCAATTGCATACCAATAATAGAATATATTATTATTAATACGGCTCTTATTATCTTGGTAATTATTTAAAACCATGAAATAGTCCTCATTTGAAATAATCTTCATTTTTTTCATCTCAATCAAAAATTTAACAAGAACAATAATCAAACCACACTTCACGCTCAAGCCCCTTAAATTCCGTTCACCCTCCGGCCATGATTTCAGGCTATGGACCGGGGCATGAATGGAAAACGGATCTTGAATGTCATGCTGGCCGCCGGGCAAGGCGGGCTGGAGACCATGGGGGCGCGCTATCACGTGGCGCTGCGGGCCGCCGGGGCCGAGGTGTTGAGCGTCGGCGCACCGGACGGCTGGATGGCCACGGCCATGGCGGCGTCAGGTCTTAAGTTTGCGCCACTCAAGGCCCGGTTCGGCGGAGATCCGCTGGCGGCGATGCAGCTCAAAGCCCTCGCCAAGGCGTTTCAGGCCGATCTGGTGATCGCCCACGGCAACCGCGCCATCAGCCTCGGGGCCTCGCCCCTGTCGGGTCTGGCGCACAAGACGGTGGCGGTGGCGCATAATTTCCGCGCCAAGGGCTCGATGGGCAGCATCCGCGCGGCCCTGTGCGTCAGCGCGGCGGTCGAGACGGCGATCAAGGCCCGCTTTCCTCGGCTCGAAACCCGGCGGATGGAGAATTTTGGCCCCTTGAGCGTCTATCCGGTCAAGCCCAGCCCCACGGCCAAGCCCGGTGGCATCCCCACCCCGCCAGTGATCGGCAGCCTTGGCCGCCTGCATCGCAACAAGGGCTTTGACGTGCTGCTTGATGCAGCGGCCCGGCTCAAGGCGCGTACCGAGGGCGAGGACCATCAGGTCACCTTTAGCCTCAATCTGGCCGGGGACGGACCGGAGCGGGCGGCGCTTGAAGCCAAGGCCGAACAGCTGGGGCTGGGCGGGATCGTGCACTTTGTCGGCTGGACCCGCGATCCGGGTCGCTATCTTCAGGGACTGGATCTGTTTTTATTGCCGTCACGGGTGGAGCCGTTCGGGCTGGTAGTGGCCGAGGCCATGGCCGCCGGGGTGCCGGTGATCGCCAGCGACATTGATGGGCCGCGCGATATCCTCGATGGCGGTGAGCTGGGCCTGCTGGTCCCGCCCGAGGATCCGGATGCCTTGTGCGACGCCATGATGACGGTGTTTGCCGACTGGGACCTGGCGCTGCGGCGCGCCCGCGAGGCCCAGGACACCGCCACCGGACGCTACAGCCTCGAACAGGGCCAAGCGCGCCTGAGCGCGGTGCTGGACGGGCTGGTGTGAGGGCAAGGGCGCCTGGCGAGGCCCATCCCGGCCCGTTCGGAATTCCGGGATAAACCGGTTTTAGGGGTTGCGCCGCGTCGGCTCCAGAGCTATACGCCTTGCCCTCGCACACCCCTACACGGCGTCACGCCTGTGTGTGCCGGGTAAAGTGGCTGGGTAGCTCAGATGGTTAGAGCGGTGGATTCATAACCCACAGGTCGGCGGTTCGATCCCGCCCCCCGCCACCACTTCCCCCTTGAATTTCAAAGCCGTCTTTTGAATGGGCGCGCATGGTTTTCTGTACGCCGTCAAAAGGCTGAGTGATTGGCTACGCCCGCCAATCGCACCTTACCAAATTGTCATGATCCCCAAAGCGATCCGCCGCGAAGGCCACGGCGTAGATCAAACAAGCGCGCGCTGGTGTTTCATTTGTCACTCCACTGACTGAACTCTGATACTGACCCAAGGAGGTCTCTGATCATGATGCGTTCGACTCTGCGCCGTACGGCCGTTTTCGCACTTGCTGCTGCCGCCCTCGCCACCCCGGCCATGGCCGGTGGCTATGGTAATAAGCCCAAGGCTGACAAGCCGAACATAGTTGGCGTGGCCGCCAGCAACCCGGATTTCAGCACCTTGGTCACCGCCGTGAAGGCTGCTGGCCTTGTGGACACCCTGTCGGGCCCGGGTCCGTTCACGGTGTTTGCCCCGACCAACGGCGCGTTCGGCAAGCTGCCGGCCGGTACGGTTGAAACTCTTGTGAAGCCGGAAAACAAGGCGACTCTGACCAAGATCCTGACCTGTCACGTGGTGGCGGGAAAAGTGAAAGCAAAGGACCTCGTGGCGGCAATCCAGGCCAATGGCGGCACCTATACGATCAACACGGTCGGCGGTTGCCAGTTCAAAGCCAGCTTGAGCGGCGGCAAGGTTATGATCGTCGATGAAAAAGGCGGCATGAGCACGGTTGCAGCCACCGACGTCTACGCCAGCAACGGCGTGATCCATGTCATCGACAGCGTGCTTCTGCCGCGCTGATCAACGACGCTCTCCAGACTGAACTCCCCCACCCCCGGTTTCGCCGGGGGTTCTTTTTTGCTCTATTAGGCCGCGCTGCTTTGGCCCTCAGAGGCGGGATCATAGTTGAGGATCGGGGCCAGCCAGCGCTCGGCGGTGGCCAGATCCCAGCCCTTGCGACGGGCATAGTCTTCGACCTGATCCTTCTCGATCTTGCCGACGCCGAAATAGTGGGCCTTGGGATGGGCCAGATAAAGACCACTGACCGAGGCGGGCGGGGTCATGGCCATGCTTTCGGTCAGATCCATCCCCGTTGCAGCGCGGGCATCGAGCAGCTCGAACAACGTCAGCTTTTCCGTATGCTCCGGCTGGGCCGGATAACCGGGGGCTGGACGGATCCCACGGTACTTTTCGAGGATGATGTCATCGAGCGACAGGGTTTCATCCGCCGCATAGCCCCACAGCTCACGCCGGACCCGCTTGTGCAGACATTCAGCAAAGGCCTCGGCCAGACGATCCGCCAAGGCCGTCGCCAGAATGGCGCTGTAATCGTCCCCTGCGTCCTTGAACCGCTTGGCCACTTCAAGCTCGCCATGACCGGTGGTGACAGCAAAGCCGCCGACCCAGTCCGACACGGTCCCCACGGGGGCAATAAAGTCTGACAGGGCCACATTATGTCGCCCAGCCCCGGTCTTGGTCATTTGCTGGCGCAAGGTGTGCAGCCGCGCCCGGACCTCGGTGCGGGTCTCATCGGTATAGACCAGAATGTCGTCGCCCTCGGCATTGGCAGGCCAAAACCCGACCACCCCCCGGGCGGTAAACCAGCCCTCGCTGAGGATCCGCTCCAGCATCACCTGAGCATCCTTATAAAGGTTGGTCGCCGCCTCGCCGACAATCTCGTCGGTCAGGATATCCGGGAAACGGCCAGCCAGCTCCCACGAGGCAAAAAACGGCGTCCAGTCGATATGGTCGGCCAAGTCACGCAGGTCATAGGGCGAAAACACCCGCGTGCCGGTAAAGCTGGGCGGGGTCGGCATATCGACCGTCCAATCGATGGCAAACCTGTTGTCCCTCGCCTGTTGCAAGGTCGCGCGCGGCGTCGATCCGCCCCGGCCATAGCTGGCCCGAACCTTGACATAGTCGGCGCGGGTGTCGGCTACGAACCCGTCGCGCTCTGTGGGAGACAACAGGTTGGACACTACCCCGACGGCGCGGCTGGCATCGAGCACATAGACGGTCGGTCCGGCCTTGTAGCCCGGTTCGATCTTGACGGCCGTGTGGGTCTTGGAGGTGGTCGCCCCGCCGATCAGCAACGGGCACGTCAGCCCCCGGCGCTGCATTTCCTGGGCGACGAACACCATCTCGTCGAGGGATGGCGTGATCAGGCCAGACAGACCGATGATATCGACCTTGTGCTCAATCGCGGCGTCCAGGATGCGGTCCGCCGGGACCATGACCCCGAGGTCGATGACGTCGTAGTTGTTACACTGAAGGACCACGCCGACGATGTTCTTGCCAATGTCGTGCACATCGCCCTTGACCGTGGCCATGAGGATCTTGCCCGCCGCCTCACGCGGGGCCCCCTCTTTTTCAGCCTCAAGGAACGGCTGAAGATAGGCCACGGCCTGTTTCATCACCCGCGCCGACTTGACCACCTGGGGCAGGAACATCTTGCCCGCGCCAAACAGATCGCCGACGACGTTCATCCCGGCCATCAGTGGGCCTTCGATCACATGCAGCGGCCGAACCACGCCCTGGCGGGCCTCTTCGGTATCGGCCTCGATGAATTCGGTAATGCCGTGCACGAGGGCGTGGGCAATCCGTTCGGCAACCGGGGCTTCACGCCAAGCGAGGTTGACCACCCGCTCGGCGCCCTTGTCATCCTTGTAGCGCGGCGCCAAATCCACCAGCCGCTCCGTGGCCAGACCATCGTTGCGGCGGTTGAGGATCACATCTTCGACGGCTTCGCGCAGCTCCGGATCGATCTCGTCATAGACCGGCAGATCCCCGGCATTGACGATGCCCATGTCCATCCCCGCAGCAATGGCGTGGTAGAGGAACACACTGTGGATCGCGCGCCGGACCGGCTCATTGCCTCTGAAGCTGAACGAGACGTTCGACACCCCGCCAGAGATCCGGGCATGGGGCAAGGTCTGTTTGAGGATGCGCGTCGCCTCGATAAAGTCCACGGCATAGTTGTCGTGCTCTTCGATCCCCGTGGCGACGGCAAAGATATTAGGGTCAAAGATGATGTCTTCGGGCGGGAACCCGATCTTTTGCGTCAAAATCTTGTAGGCACGGGTACAGATCTCGACCTTGCGGGCACAGGTATCGGCCTGGCCGACCTCGTCAAAGGCCATGACCACCACCGCCGCCCCATAGTT
>JBKBWB010000138.1:0-5959 GCA_046289215.1 Asticcacaulis sp.
TGCATTCACTGCCGGGCTATTATGGCTGGTTTGCCGCCCTTTGGGCCGGTGTTCCCGCCTTGCTGGTCCTTCTGGGGCTGCTGGTCTTCGGGAGCCGTATCGAAGATGCGATCCTGACCCAGAACCTTGTGCCCGCTGTGGCCGCCTTGCCGGACGATCAGCAGGCGCTTTTCCTTCAGGATGCACGGGCCCTGGCCGAGGGGCGGCAGCCCAGTGAAACCCTTTACGTGGATGCGCTGCATGACGCGCTCGTGGCCAAGGTGTCGGCGGTTCGCTCTGTCAATCAAACGGTGACCTACGGCGCATGGGCCTTGGCCGGTGTTTTGGCTCTGTTGGGCGCAGGTCTGGCGCTGGTTCGGATCAAGCCGCAATTTTGGGCCCGTAACCGCGTTGAAAGCTGGATTTCCGGGTTCCTGATTATCTGTTCGGCTATGGCGATCCTGACCACTGTCGGGATCATCCTGTCGCTGATTTATGAAAGTGTGCGCTTCTTCCAGTCGGTTGCGCCGCTCGATTTCCTCACCGGAACGCACTGGAGCCCGCAAATTGCCATTCGCGAAGACCAGGTCGGCTCGACCGGGGGCTTCGGTGCCGTCCCGTTGTTCGCCGGCACGTTTCTGATCATGCTGATTGCGATCGTGGTCGCTGGGCCGATTGGTCTGTTCTCGGCAATCTATCTGTCGGAATATGCCAGCCCGCTGAGCCGCGCGGTGATCAAGCCGGTGCTCGAAGTGCTGGCGGGCGTGCCAACCGTTGTCTACGGTTTCTTTGCGGCTCTGGCGGTGGGGCCGGCCTTCCGGTCCTTCTTCAATTTCCTCGGGGCTGAACTGCAGCGCACCGGCCAGTTCCCGGCATTGGCCGAGTACCTGATGACGGTCCAGAACCAGATGGCGCTTGTGGCCGGGGTTGTGATGGGCATCATGCTCATCCCGTTCGTCTCGTCTTTGTCTGACGACATTATCAATTCGGTGCCCCAATCGCTGCGGGACGGCTCCTTAGCCATGGGGGCCACCAAGTCTGAGACGGTCAAAAAGGTGATCCTGCCCGCCGCCCTGCCCGGGATCGCGGGGGCCTTCTTGCTTGCGATCTCGCGGGCGGTTGGTGAAACCATGATCGTCACCATGGCGGCAGGCCTCCAGGCCAATCTGACGGTCAATCCGCTGGACACAGTGACCACTGTGACCGTGCAGATTGTTACCCTGCTCACCGGGGATCAGGAATTTGACAGCCCCAA
The DNA here is from genome assembly GCA_046289215.1 of Asticcacaulis sp. Taxonomy (GTDB): domain Bacteria; phylum Pseudomonadota; class Alphaproteobacteria; order Caulobacterales; family Caulobacteraceae; genus Asticcacaulis. Next base: position 1,235 of record JBKBWB010000138.1, read on the forward strand.
AACCCTGGCGGCCTTTGGTCTGGGTCTGACGTTGTTTGTCGTCACCCTGCTGCTGAACATTATCGCTCTGCGGATCGTGCAAAAGTATCGGGAACAATATGACTGATCTGTCCAAGCCCTCTGCTTCAGGCCAGCCTGCGATCCGCGATATTGTGGCGGCTCGCCTGAAGTCGCGTCACGCTGAGGAAGCCCGCTTCCGTTTTTACGGCATCCTCGCGGTCAGTATCGCGATCCTGTTTCTGGTCATCCTGCTGGGCCGTATCGGCACCCAGGGCGTGTCCGCCTTCTGGACCCACTCCATTACGGCCCAAGTCTATCTCGATCCGCAACGGATTGATCGTCATGACATTCTCGGGTCGAACTATGACATGATGATCGCGGACCAGCTCATGGCCAAGATGGGCGTCGCCGACGATGAATTCGGCACGACGTCCGGCCGGTTCAAGCGGCTCCTGTCTTCGGACATGGGCTTTCTGGTTCTGGATCAGGTACGCAAGGATCCCTCGCTGATCGGCAAGACCCTGACGATTGAAGCCCCCGTCAGCGCCAATGCCGATCTCTATTTCAAGGGTGAGATCAAGCGGTCTGAGGACGAGGCCTATCGCACCTTTTCGAACCAGCAAATGGACTGGCTGGATGCGCTCAAGGCCAAGGGGATCATCCGCGGTCACTTCAATACGGGTCTTCTGACCAATTCTGACTCGACCCATCCGGAGCAAGCCGGTCTGCTCGGCGCGATCGTTGGGTCCGCGCTGATGCTGATCGTCACCGCCTTGATCGCCGTCCCTGTCGGTGTGTCCGCGGCGGTCTATCTCGAAGAATTTGCGCCCAAGAACAAACTGACCGACTTGATTGAGGTAAATATCAACAACCTCGCGGCGGTGCCGTCGATCGTCTACGGTCTTCTGGGTCTGGCGGTGTTTATCAACTGGCTTGGCCTGCCGCGCTCGTCACCGCTGGTCGGGGGACTGGTGCTGGCCCTCATGGCCCTGCCGACCATCATCATTGCCACCCGCTCCTCGCTGAAGGCGGTGCCGCCTTCTATCCGTGAAGCCGCTCTTGGCGTTGGTGCGTCTAAGACCCAGGCCGTGTTCCAGCACGTCTTGCCGCTGGCGATGCCGGGTGTGATGACGGGCACGATCATTTCGCTGGCCCACGCAATCGGGGAAACGGCACCGTTGCTGATGATCGGCATGGTCTCGTTTGTACCCGGCGTGGCCGAAGGGTTTTCGGCGGCGTCCACCGTTCTGCCGGTACAGATCTTTATCTGGGAAAACGCCTCCGAGCGGGCGTTCCACGAACGGACAGCGGCGGCGATTATCGTCCTGCTCGTCTTTATGATCCTTATGAATGCGGCGGCCATTGTCCTGCGCCGGCGTTTCGAGCGGAGATGGTAAGTCCCATGTCTGATGTTTCTTCTCCCGGTGATTCAGCAGGAGCTGCGCTTTTGGATACGACCCGGCTCAATCCGACCTCTGGTAACGGCCAACCGGCCAAGGTCATCGCCAAGGACGTGAATGTCTTTTACGGCGAAAAGCAGGCCCTGCATGGTGTCAGCATCAATATTCCCGACAAGGCCGTGACGGCCTTCATCGGCCCGTCGGGTTGCGGCAAGTCGACGTTCCTGCGGTGTATCAACCGCATGAACGACACCATCCCCGGTGCGCGCGTCAACGGCTCGATCACCATTGATGGCGAAGAGGTCACGGACCGCAAGATCGATCCGGTGATCTTGCGGGCGCGCGTGGGCATGGTCTTCCAGAAACCCAATCCGTTCCCGAAGTCCATCTATGAAAACGTGGCCTATGGGCCGCGCATCCATGGTCTGGCCGCATCTAAATCGGATATGGACGCGATCGTTGAGGCGTCGCTGCGCAAGGCCAGCCTCTGGGACGAAGTCGCGGATCGTCTGCATCAGCCGGGCACCGGCCTGTCGGGTGGTCAGCAGCAGCGTCTGGTGATTGCACGTGCCATTGCCGTCAGCCCTGAAGTGATCCTGATGGACGAACCCTGTTCGGCTCTGGACCCGATCGCCACGGCCAAGATCGAGGAGCTGATTGACGAACTGCGGCAGCAGTATTGCATCGTCATCGTGACCCATTCGATGGCTCAAGCCGCACGCGTGTCGCAAAAAACGGCGTTCTTCCACCTCGGCAAGCTGGTGGAAGATGGTCCGACCGAGGAGATTTTCACCAATCCTCGGGACACCCGTACCCAGGATTACATCACGGGTCGCTTTGGTTGATCCGTAACGCAAACGGCGCTATCGGGGGGTAGCGCCGTGTCCCTCTGACCCATGACCCAGCACATCGTGAAATCCTATTCTGACGAACTGGCGCAGTTGAGCGCCGAAGTCGCCCGCATGGGCGGTCTGGCCGAGGCCCAGGTCGCTGATGCAGTGGACTCTGTTGCGCGTCGGGATGTGGCGTTGGCTAAGGCCGTGGTCTCTCGAGATGGGCGGCTAGATCAGCTTCAGGCTGAGATTGAACGCAAGGCTGTACGCTTGATCGCACTTCGCCAACCGATGGCACGCGACCTGCGCAAGACCGTCTGTGCGCTGAAAATCTCACTGGCGCTCGAACGCACGGGCGATCTCGGCAAGAACATCGCCAAACGCGCTTTGGTCATTGCCGAATCCGACCCCATGACGCCGTTGACGCGCTCAATCGAGCGCATGGGGCGTCTGGTGGCGGCGCGTCTTCGTGACGTTCTTGATGCCTACACTGCCGGTGAACTCGATCGGGCCATGGAAGTCTGGTCGTCGGACGATGAAGTCGACGAGCATTACAATGCGCTCTTTCGCGAGTTGCTGACCTATATGATGAGCGACCCGCGCACGATTGGTCCGTGCGCGCACCTTTTGTTCATCGCGAAGAACCTCGAACGAATTGGCGATTACGCCACAAATATTGCTGAGTTTATCCACTACGAAATCACGGGCGAGGATGCGATAGCACAGCGCCCGAAGATGTCGGATCTGGAACTGTAAGTCCTGGGAGCTGTCGGTGACACCGTACATTCTGGTCGTAGAAGATGAAGATGCCCTGGCCACCTTGCTTCAGTACAATCTGGAGAAGGAAGGCTATAAGGTCACCATGGCCTCGGACGGCGAAGAGGCGCTGGTCCAGATTGATGAGCGGCTGCCGGATCTGGTGATCCTGGACTGGATGCTGCCCAAGGTGTCGGGGATCGAGGTCTGCCGCCGTCTTCGCGGACGGGCCGAAACCCGCAACCTGCCGATCATCATGCTGACGGCGCGCGGCGAAGAGACCGACCGTATCCGCGGGCTGGATACCGGGGCCGATGACTATGTGGTCAAGCCGTTTTCCATGACCGAATTGACCGCGCGGATCCGCGCCGTGCTGCGCCGCATTCGTCCGGGCCTGGCCGAAGATCGGGTGCGTCACGGTGACATCGTCATCGATCGTGTGGCTCACCGCGTGAAGCGCTCAGGCCGTGAAATCCACTTGGGGCCGACGGAATTTCGTCTGCTGGACTATATGATGCAGCATCCGGGCCGGGTGTTCAGTCGCGAACAGCTTCTGGATGCGGTCTGGGGTTCGGATGTCTATGTCGAAGCCCGCACGGTCGATGTGCACATTGGTCGTTTGCGTAAGGCATTGAATATCGACGAAGAAAACGATCCGATCCGTACGGTCCGCTCGGCGGGTTACGCCCTCGATCTGGAAGCCTGAGGGCGCTGAGCGGTTTGAGCTGAGCCCGTCCTACATGGGACGGGCGTCGGCCTCCAGCCCGGCCGGATCTACGGCATAGACCTTTGAGCAATATTCACAGGTAACGCGGATCTGACCATCTGCTTCAGCCATCTCGGCCCGTTCCGAGACCGGGAACGATTGCACCAGCGCCGTAATCCGCTCTTGTGAACAGCGACAGAATTTTTCCACCGGCTGCGGCGTGTTCATCCGCACGCCGTCTTCGTGGAACAGGCGGTACAACAAACGATCGGCCGGCAGATCCGGATCGACGAGTTCATCCTCTCCCAGGGTGCGGAACAGAACGTCGCAATGGTTCCAGGCCTCGCGCGTATCGCCGCGCGCCTCATCGGAGGCCACATACTGGATCAAGGCCCCCCCTGCACGCCAGCGGGTTCCCGACGCATCCATATGCCGGGCCACAGCCAGTCGCACCCGGGTCGGGATCTGTTCAGACTGAGCGAAGTAAGACTCGGCGCACAGGGCCAGGGACTCACCCTCAATCGGGGTCACCCCTTGATAGCGTTCCATGCCCGCACCGGGATCGATGGTCATGATAAAGGTGCCCTTACCCAGCAAGGCCTTGGCACCAACCTGGCTGTAGTTGCCCCGTCCCTCGTCGGCGAGCGCCGCCACGGCCTCGGGGTTAAACCGGCAAAAGCCGCGCAGCTGACCATTGGTGTCATAGTCCGCCACCACATAGGCCACAGGGCCATCCCCCTGGGCCTGAAGGATCAGGCGACCGTCATGCTTCAGCGCCGAACCGATCAGGACCGCCAGCGCACAGGCCTCCCCCAAGAGATTGGCCACGAGGTCCGGATAGGCATGGGCGGCCAGAATGGCATCAATCGTGGCCCCGAGGCGGACAATCTTGCCATGCACCGGAAGGGTCTCGATCTGGAACCGGGCCAGAAAATCATCGGTAACGGGGGCGGGTGTGACGGGGGTGTCGGTCACGGGATCCTCACAGCGACTAGGTCAGCCCCGGAACAGGGGTTCCTCAGGCCTCAAG
>JBKBWB010000139.1:0-5947 GCA_046289215.1 Asticcacaulis sp.
GCATTCAGGGGTTCGGCGAGATCTATGCGGATTTCAAACCGGGCGAAGCGTCGAAACAGGCCTCGCGGTGCGCCCAATGCGGCGTGCCGTTCTGCCAGTCCGGCTGCCCGCTCCAGAACAATATTCCCGATTGGCTGCGCCTGACCGCCGAGGGCCAGTATCAGGACGCCTATGCCCTTTCGAGCGCCACCAGCGCCTTGCCGGAAATCTGTGGCCGGATCTGTCCTCAGGACCGCCTTTGCGAAGGCCTGTGCGTGCTCGAACAATCGGGCTGGGAAAATGTCACCATCGGCTCGGTCGAACGGTTCTTGGGCGATATGGCCTTTGAAAACGGCTGGGTCGAGCCGCTGCGACCGGAAACGGAACGCGGCCAGTCGGTGGGGATCATCGGCGCGGGCCCGGCGGGTCTGGCGGCGGCGGATCGCCTGCGGACCCTGGGTTATGCGGTGACGATCTATGATGCTTGGGATCGGGCCGGGGGCCTGCTGGTCTATGGCATTCCGGGCTTTAAGCTGGAAAAGGACGTGGTGGCCCGTCGGACGGATCGCCTCGCTGAGGGGGGCGTGGCCTTTGTCCTCAACACCCGTATTGGCCAGGATCTGTCCTTTGCCGAACTACAGGCCCGCCATGATGCCGTGCTGATCGCTACGGGGGTCTATAAGGCGCGTCGCCTGACGGTTCCGGGCTGCGGCAGTGCCGGGGTTGTCGCCGCGCTCGACTATCTGATTACGTCCAACCGGGTCGGGTTTGGCGATGCGGTTCCAGCCTATGACTCGGGCGTGCTCAATGCCCGGGGCAAGCGGGTCGTGGTGATCGGGGGCGGGGATACCGCCATGGACTGTGTCCGCACCGCCGTCCGCCAGGGCGCGCTCAGTGTCACCTGCCTTTACCGGCGCGACCGGGCCAATATGCCGGGCTCCGACCGCGAAGTAGCCAATGCCATGGAAGAAGGCGTGCGCTTTGAATGGCTGGCTGCCCCGCGCGCGATCCGGGGCGATGCCGATACCGTCACCGGCGTGCGGGCCCACCGCATGCGCCTGACCACCCCCGATGCCCAAGGGCGTCAGGGGATCGAAGAGCTGCCCGCCAGTGACCCGGCGGCGGAATTTGATCTGCCTGCAGATCTGGTCATCGAGGCCCTGGGCTTCGAGCCAGAGGATCTGCCGCGCCTGTTCGATGCGCCGGGGCTAGAGACCACGCGCTGGGGCACGCTGGCGACCCTTGCTGGGGAATTCCAGACGACGGTTCCCGGGGTGTTTGCGGCGGGCGACATCGTCCGGGGCGCCTCCCTCGTTGTCTGGGCCGTCCGCGAAGGCCAGGACGCCGCGCGAGATATCCACCATTACCTGACTCAAAGTGCTCAGCGCCTGCCGGAGGCTGCCGAATAATGACCGCATCCGCCTATTCTCATTTCCTCGCCCAACGCCAGCGTCTGATCGATGCGGGCAGCTATGATCCAGCCTCCGAGCGCGATGCCTGCGGCGTGGGTATTGTCTGCGCCATTGATGGCCAGGCCCGCCGTGAGGTGGTCGAACTGGCCGTGGCCGCGTTGAAGGCCCTGTTCCACCGGGGCGCGGTCGATGCTGACGGCAAGAGCGGCGACGGTGCCGGGATCATGCTGGGCGTGCCCCAGGACTTTTTCGCCGAACAGATCAGCCAGGTGGGCGAGACGCGCCGGGCCGGACCGATTGTGGTCGGCCAAGTGTTCCTGCCCCGCACCGATATCGGTGCGCAGGAAGCGGCCCGGACCATCGTTGAATCCGAAGTCCTGCGCGCCGGTTTCTATCTCTATGGCTGGCGTCAGACTCCGGTGAATGTTGCGGTTTTGGGCACGCGCGCCAATGCCACCCGCCCGGAAATCGAACAGATCATGCTGGCCCCGCCCGGAGGGCTGGACGGCGAAGCGCTGGAGCGTACCTTGTTCCTGATCCGCCGCCGGATCGAAAAGCGCATCGAGGCGGCCAATCTGCCAGATTTCTACCTCTGCTCGTTCTCGGCCAAGACCCTGATCTACAAGGGCATGTTCCGGGCTGAGCACATCGATGACTTCTATACGGACCTGCTTGATCCGCGCTTTGCCTCGAATGTAGCGATTTTTCACCAGCGCTTTTCGACCAATACCTTCCCCGAATGGCGCTTGGCCCAGCCGTTCCGGATGCTGGCCCACAACGGGGAAATCAACACCCTGCGCGGCAATATCAACTGGATGAAAAGCCATGAGATCCGCATGGCCGCCACCGCCTTTGGCACCGATGATGCCACGGTCAAGCCGGTGATCCAGCCGCGCGGATCGGATTCGGCCGCCCTCGACAATGTGTTCGAAGTGCTGGTTCGGGCCGGACGCTCAGCCCCCATGGCCAAGACCCTGCTGATCCCCGAAGCCTGGGCCAAGCAGGAAGGGACCATGTCCCCCGCGCACCGGGCGCTCTATGCCTATGCCAATGCGGTGATGGAGCCCTGGGATGGTCCGGCGGCGATCTGTGCCACCGACGGGCGCTGGGTGATCGCGGGCAAGGACCGCAATGGTCTGCGGCCGCTGCGCGTGGCTGAAACCCATGATGGCTTGCTGATTGTCGGTTCCGAAGCCGGTATGACCGGAATTGCCGATGATCGGGTCAAGGCGCGGCGGCATATCTCGCCCGGTCGGATGATTGCGGCGGATCTCGAAACCGGCCAGCTCTATGATGAAACCGCGCTGATTGATGCCCTGGCAGCCCAGCATCCCTATACCGAGTGGCTGGGGAACATGACCGATCTGGAGCCCCTGATCGGTCCCGGACCCGAGCCGCGCAATGCCAGCGACGAGACCCTGACCCGGCGGATGATGGCGGCGGGCTATACGCTCGAAGACCTCGACATGGTCCTCGACCCCATGATCCGCGACGGCAAGGAAGCCATCGGGTCGATGGGCGACGACAGCCCGCTGGCCGTCCTGTCGGATCAATGGCGACCTCTGGCCCACTACTTCCGCCAGAACTTTGCCCAGGTGACCAATCCGCCGATTGATCCCCTGCGCGAAGCCGCGGGCATGAGCCTGAAGACCCGGTTCAAGAACCTCGGCAATATCCTCGCTGAGGACGCGACCCAGACGGATGTGTTCGTGCTCGAAAGCCCGTTCCTGACCAGCGGCATGTATAGCCGTATGATAGAGACGGTCGGGGCCGCGCATGTGATGTCGATTGACTGCACCTTTACCCGCCCGGTGCCGGGCGAGGACGCTGGTCCGGCCCTGCGTCAGGCGCTTGACCGGATCCGGGATCAGGCCGTGGCCGCCGTCCGCGACGGGGCCGCGATGCTGGTGCTGACCGACGAAGCCTCGGATGCCGACCGCGTCGCCGTGCCCATGATCCTGGCCACCGCCGGGGTTCACGCCCGCTTGGTCGCCGATGGTCTGCGCTCCTACGTCTCGCTGATCGTGCGCGCCGCCGAGGTGATGGACGCCCATGCCTTTGCCGTGCTGGTGGGGGTCGGGGCCACCGCCATTAACCCTTATCTAGCTCAGGATCTGTTCCTGTCCCGCATGGATCAAGGGCGCTATCCCAATCAGGACCTGCGCAAGGCGTGTCTGAACTACAAGGCCTCGATTGAGGCGGGTCTGATGAAGATCCTGGCCAAGAAGGGGATCTCGGTCATCTCCTCCTATCGCGGCGGTTATGAGTTCGAGGCCCTGGGTTTGTCACGGGCGCTGGTGGACGAATTCTTCCCCGGCGTGACCTCACGCATTTCCGGGATCGGTCTGAACGGGATCGCGGAAAAGCTGGTGGAGCTGCATGCCCGGGCCTGGGATGGCCCGCGCGCCGTCCCTTCGATCGGCGGCTTCTACAAGCTGCGGGCGGCGGGCGAGACCCATTTTTATCAGCCCAAGCTGATTCACTTGCTGCAAGACGCCACCGCTCGCGGCGATTACGCGACCTATAAGTCCTATTCCACGGCCGTCGCGGCCATGGCCCCGACCGCGCCGCGTGATCTTCTGGCATGGCGTCCGGCGGCGCGGCCTGTAGCGCTTGAGGACGTCGAAAGCGTCAACGAGATCCGCAAACGCTTTGTTACCCCCGGCATGTCACTGGGCGCACTCAGCCCCGAGGCGCATGAGGTGCTGAACATCGCCATGAACCGCATCGGCGCCCGGTCGGTTTCGGGCGAAGGCGGCGAGGATCCGGAACGCTATGTGCGTCGACCCAACGGGGACAACCCCAACTCCGCGATCAAACAGATCGCCTCGGGTCGCTTTGGCGTCACGGCTGAGTATCTCAACCAATGCCGGGAAATCGAGATCAAGGTTGCCCAAGGGGCCAAGCCCGGCGAGGGCGGTCAGCTTCCGGGCTTCAAGGTGACGGAATTCATTGCCCGAATGCGCCATGCCACGCCGGGCGTGGGCCTGATCAGTCCGCCACCGCACCACGACATCTACTCCATCGAGGATCTGGCCCAGCTGATCTACGATCTCAAGCAGATCAACCCGGAGGCTCGGGTCACGGTCAAGCTGGTCTCACAATCGGGGATCGGCGCGGTAGCGGCCGGGGTGGCCAAGGCCAAGGCGGACGCCATTCTGGTCTCGGGCCAGGTCGGGGGAACCGGGGCCTCGCCGCTCAGCTCGATCAAGCATGCGGGTCTGCCGTGGGAAATCGGCCTCAGCGAAGCCCATCAGGTCCTGACGCTGAACAATCTGCGCGGCCAGATCCGGTTGCGTACTGATGGGGGCCTGCGTACCGGGCGCGACATTGTCATTGCGGCGCTGCTCGGGGCCGAAGAGTTCGGGATTGGCACCTCGTCGTTGATCGCCATCGGTTGTCTGATGGTGCGTCAGTGTCATTCCAACACCTGTCCGGTGGGGGTCTGCGTCCAGGACGAGCGTCTGCGTGCTCGCTTTACCGGCACGCCGGACAAGATCGTCAATCTGTTCACCTTCATCGCCGAGGAAGTGCGGGAAATCCTCGCCGAACTGGGGCTGACCCGTCTTGAGGACGCCGTGGGTCGGACCGACCTGTTGCAACAGGTCTCGCGCGGCGCTGCCCACTTGGATGATCTGGACCTGAACCCGTTGCTGGTACGGGTCGAAGCCGATCCCCACGCGCCGGTGACCCCGGCCACTGAGCGCAACTATGTGCCCGATACCCTTGATGCCCAGATCCTGCGCGATGCCGCGCCGTTGCTGGAGCGCGGGGAAAAGATGTCCCTGACCTATAGTGTGCGCAACACCCAGCGCGCGGTGGGCACCCGGACGTCCTCGGCGCTGGTGCGGGCCTTTGGGCCGGACGGGTTGCCGGATGGACACCTGACGCTCAATCTGCGTGGGGCGGCGGGCCAGTCCTTCGGGGCCTTTGCCGTGCGCGGTCTGACGCTGAACCTGACCGGTGAAGCCAATGACTATGTGGGCAAGGGTCTGTCGGGGGCGACGATCCTGATCACGCCGAAAACCCGGCGGTCGGGCCAGGCGTTGGCGGGCAACACCTTGCTCTATGGGGCAACATCCGGAACCCTGCATGTGGCCGGGACGGTGGGCGAACGGTTTGCTGTGCGCAATTCCGGGGCCCTGGCGGTGGTCGAAGGCTGCGGGGCCCATGGCTGTGAATATATGACCGGCGGTGTGGCGGTGATCCTCGGCCCCACGGGCGCGAACTTTGCGGCTGGGATGAGCGGCGGCGTGGCCTGGGTCTATGACCCCGACCAGCGGCTGGCGACCGAGTATAATCCGGACAGTGTCATTCTTCGTCCGGTCAGTGAGGCCCGCGCCGCCGAGCTGAAGGCGCTGGTGGTCCGTCACCTTGAGACGACGCGGTCTTTGACGGCTGAACGTCTGCTGGCGGATTGGTCCCAAACCCTCAAAGCCTTTGTCGAGGTGATGCCGCGTGAGCTTCTGGCCCTCGAACAGCGTCAGAGTGAAAAGCGCGCCTAGGACCAGGTGATCGCTTCGGCATAAAAAAAATCCCCGGGGCCTGAGGCTCCG
>JBKBWB010000140.1:0-5926 GCA_046289215.1 Asticcacaulis sp.
ATTGATCGAGTACGAAGACGAGAGGTTGGGTCATGGGGCTTCAGGCCTATCAGAAGACCGCGCAGAGGGCTGAAAGCCCGCGTGAACTCGAATATCGCCTTTTCGGTCAGGTCACCCGCGCGCTGATGGACGCGGCAAAGCTGGACCCGACAGACTATGCCAAGCGTATTGACGCCTTGGACTGGAACCGTCGGGTGTGGTCGGCCTTTTCGACCGCGTGTGGGGATCCGGAAAATAAGCTGCCCCATGCCTTGCGGGCTCAAATCATTTCCCTCGCTATCTGGGTCGGGAAACATTCGTCCGCCGTCATGCGCGGCGAAGAGGACTTCCAGGACCTGATCGAGGTTAACCGCATGATCATGCAGGGCCTTGCCCCTCCCGGCACTGCGGCGGCTGGCGATCCGCTCTGAAGCCAATGGAATGAATTCGGCCCGCTGTCACCAGCGGGCCGTTTTGCGTTTTAAAAGGCATCCAGCAAGACGCTGAGGATCAAGCCTGTGGCGACGGTGACCAGAACTACGTCATTGCCGACGTAGTAGTAGTCCTGGCCGTAGCCTGGATGAGGCAAGCCATACAAATAGGGGTCGCGTACCCGGTAGACATGCATGTGGCGCGGAAGACGTTCGCCATGGTGATAGCGCCGATAGGGGCCGTTGATCCGGTAATAGCCATATCCCGGCGCATAGGCATAACCGTTGCGGTGTCCGCGATAGTCATTGAAGTCAGGATGGCCGCGCCACCAATTCGGGTTAGAGCGCGAATAGCGCCAGTTGCCCCGGCGGTCAGACCACTCGTCTCGACGCTCCCAGCTCCGGTCATAGCGATCCCGGTCATAGCGATCCCGGTCGTAGCGATCCCGGTCATAGCGATCCCGGTCGTAGCGATCCCGGTCATAACGATCCCGGTCGTAGCGTTCACGCTGATCGCGGTCGCGCTCCCAGTTGCGGCCATCACGTCCACTGTGCTGTTCGCGCTCCCAGCGGTCCCGCTCATTGCGGCCATTGCGATCATTGTCCCAGTCTCGGTGCCGGTCGTTATCCCGGCGACGGTCTTGGTCACGATTGCGATCATTGCGGTCAGAGCGACCAAACTGGGCGGCTACGCTATCTACCGCTTTTCGGGCGGCTGCATCGTCTGAGCCACTTTGCGCTTGGGCAGGTAGGCTAAGACTGACCAGTCCGGACAGGATCGTGGCGATCAAGACCGCTTTGATCTTAAATGTTGCGCCATTTCCCAAAGAGTCAGAGGGAGGCTGAGATACTGAAAAACGGTGTGGCTTGACCATGACACCTGCTCCTCAAGGGTGAACCTGATTGTCCGGGACCAGATTTTCATGGCTGGGCTGAACGCAGTCTGAACACAATTGGCAGGATTTCTAGGCTTAACACGAAGGGCGCATTTGGGAGTCAAAGAAAAGGTGCGCTAATTAACTGTCATGGTAATAAAAATACTTTTGAAGTTAATATAAATACATATGTTGTTATGATTTACATATCGTTCACTAAATAATTTTAGCGTAAATGCGCTCATTAACTTTAATTTCAATGTCCGCGTTGTTTATTGGCTTCATCCACAGGATAGGGAGCTGTGCAAAAGGCACAGTCTAAACCGATGAATGCCGTGTTTACCACTGCTGAAAGCCTGCCGTTGCCGACCGCGGACATGACCGGCGATGATCTGTTCAAGCTGGGTTTGCTGTACTCGACCGGCCAGGGCGGGGCGCCGATTGATCTGGTGTCTGCACATATGATGTTCAACCTGGCCGCTATGCGCGGGTCTGTTGAGGCCAGCGTCTATCGTCGAGAACTTTCGCGCGAGATGGAGCGCGAAGATGTGGCAGAAGCACAGCGGGCTGCTCGTCAATGGCTAGATCAGGGCCGGATTGGTCTCGTCGCCTAAACCAGGCGGTCGCGCGCTTAATTACTGATAGCGACCGTTCAAAGAATAGCTCAGGCCGAACGGCAGCAGGTCGCGGACATACTGCTGCATGAACAAATTGGCCTCGGCAATGGTTGATCGCGGCACAAACAGCACGTCGAACCGTCGCAGGGCAACCAGCTCGCCGGTTCCGCGCAGGGCCGCCTTGAGGTCGAGTGTCCGTCGCATCGGACGCCCATCGGCGCTGCGGCGGATCAGAACCAGCTGGCCGCTTCGCGCGCTCGGCAAAAGCCCGCCCGCGGCCATCACTGCCTGAAGCGCATCCATGTCGGCCCCCATGTCGACCCAACCGCCATTGCGGACTTCGCCCCCGACCAAGACCCGCATGGCTGTCGCTTGTTTCAAGGCGATCTCGACGCTGGGATTGCGCAAGAAGGGGGTGTAGGCTTTGCGCAAGTCATCCTGCAACTGCCGCAAAGATTGAAAGGCCGCCATGACCTGGCCGATCATAGGCAGGCTGATTCGCCCATCCGGAGCGATTACAAGGTTGCGGTTCAGCTCTGGCGCGCCCGGAAAAGCCAGATCGAGCTGATCGCCGGGATAAAAAAGATAGTCCGGCTCCTGATCGTCCCAAGCCGCAAAGCTGATATCAGGAAAAGCTTGGGAAAAGCTTGTCGATACAAAGCCACCCGTGGCTAAGCCGAAGGCAGGAAGCGCCCGCAACATCAGTCTCATCAGAGCGCGGCGCGTTACCATAACTCCCCCCAGGGCGGATGAAAGCAAAACCTTTACCCACCTATTAACTTAAAAATGGGTAACTGTTGGTTAACGGCTTAAGGTGATCTTAACCTTAAAAACGAAATAAGGTGGACATGCGCGCGCAACGATCATGGGATCAGACCTCTGGTTCTCGAGCAGGACAAAATCGCCTTGCTCCAGGGGGTTTTGTGCGTCCAGCCTACGCGCTGAGCGATATGCCGTCGTTATTGTTGCGCGAAATCTGGTTGATGGGACTGGTCTTTCTTTTGATCGCCGGGCTTGGCTTTGTGGCGAGCCTTAAGATGCCTACGTCCTACACTGCGGAAGCCAGCCTGTTGGTCAAGATGGGGCAGGAGTACGTCTATGAGCCGCGAGCAGGAGATGCAGCGCGCGGGGCCGTCCCCAAGATTGACGAAGTGGTTCAGTCCGAAGTCGAAATCTTGATGAGCCACGAGTTGCGGCATCGGGTGGTGAAAACCCTCGGTTTCGCCGTCATTGCACCGAAGGCCGCTGCGAAGTATGCCAAGGCTGATCCGGTCGAACAGGCCAAGATGGAGGCTGAGGCAGCCAAGGCCATTCAACAGGGTATGGATGTGGCCACGGCGCCGGAAAACAATGTCGTGCGCCTTGGATTCAAACACGAAAACCGTGACAGCGCGGCCCTCATTCTGAACACCCTGATCGACCAGTACCTGTTGTACCGCCGCGATGTGTTCAAGGACGTGACATCGCCCGTCCTGGAGCGTCAGCGCGAAGCGTTTGAGTTGAGCTTGCGCGAAGCGGATCGATCCTACGAAGCGTTTCTGTTGCGCAATGGCGTCGGGGACTATGCCACTGCAAAATCGACCTATGCCAAGCTTTACGATACCTTGTTGTCGTCGCGCTATGAGCTGGATGCCAAGGGCGAGGAGTTGAGCGCGCGGCTCGCGACGCTGAATGCACGGCTGGAAACCATCGCGCCTGAGATCAATCTGCAACGTGACCTAGATTTGTCCGTGGGCAGCAAGCTCTTGCAGCTCAAGGCCGATCGGGAACAATTGCTGGCCCGCTATACGCCCGAAGCCGATCCGGTGCGCCAGATTGACGCTCAAATTCAACAGCTTGAAGCTATGGTCCGGTCTGGAAAATCGGTTGTGGAAAAAGACCGCCGGTTGGGGGCTAATCCGGTCTATCAAGAGCTCTTGACCGAAAAAATTCGGTTGGAGGCTGAACAAAGCTCAAACAGCAGCCGCCGTCAGCAGGTCATTGACCAGCTAGGGCAGGTGACTGGTAAGCTCCAGTCGCTCAACAGCATTGAGGCGGAGTTTAACGCCCTGGCGGCGGAGCGGGACGCGCTGCAAAACAATCTGCGCACCTTTACCACACGCGCTCAGGAAAGCCGGGCCTCTGGCGAGATCGCCAAGGCCGGGGATGACAGCATCCGGGTGGTCGGCAAGGCGGTACCCCCAGCGAAAGGCAAGAGCCTGAGGAAGCTGGTGATTATTGCCGGTATTCTGTTTGGTGGCTTCACAGCGCTGTGTTTGGGCCTGTTACGGGCGTTTCTGCGTCCGGGATTCCCGACCCCGCGGTTGGCAGAGCGAACACTCGATCTACCCATTTTGGCCATGGCTGGTCGGAAAGCCGCTTGAGGGTTCAACCCGTTGCTCTGCGTTTCCGTTTCAAGCTGTGATAGGCCTTGGGCGGAATGAGTGGATGTGATTCGACATGGTCGATTTGACGCGTGAAATGGCTGATCTGTGGGCGGCGCTGGGTCGCCCTTCGCCGTTGAGCGGTCGTATTGTGATGATCGTAGCTGCCCATAGTGGGGAGGGAGCTTCGACTGTATCGCGTGAATTCGCGCGTTGCGCCGCCGCCTATGCTCGCAAGCCGGTCTGGTTGGTCGATGCAGATATCAGCCACCAGAGCCAACTCGATGCCATTAGCGAGGATCGACATCGATTTGGACCGCCTGGCCCTCTGGCTTCGGCTGCTCCGGATGGTCAGGTGTTTTTCAGTGTCAGACCGCCGACCAAGGACGCCCAAGGCAAGCTTGTACAGGATGGGGCCTACCTGATCTGCCGACCGTTTCTGGACCGAAAACTTTGGGTCACGCGGTTTCGGGACCAGTTCCTCAAACGGGGCCAGACGGTGCGCCTTCGGGATGATAACGGCTATTGGGATGCCATGCGCCAGCATGCGGAAACGACGATTGTCGATGTCCCGGCGGCAGATCGTTCGGCCACAGCCTTGGCGCTCGCGCCCTATATGGACGCCATTGTAATGGTGGTGGCCGAAGAGTTTGGCACAGTCGAATCCCGCCTGACCCTGCGCAATGACCTTGAAGAAGCTGGAGGCCGGCTGGCGGGTATGGTCTACAATCGTGCACGGCAAATCCGAAATCGGCCTCTGAAGCGGTTGGTGCCGTGACCCGCGCCCGCATCTGGGCGATTCAGCCGGATGTGCTCTTGAGCTGGGCCTGCGGTATTTTCCTGCTGCTGGCTTTTTCTCAAGCCTGGATCTTCCCCATCTTTGGTGAAGAGATATCCCCATCGGCTGGGAGCTTAATTCGTCTAGTATTTTTTCCGGCCTACGTCGCTGGGTTTTATCTGTTGTTTTCCAGCGGTCTGCGCGGGATTGAAGCTGTTGTGCGGGCCCCGATCCTGCTGGCGTTGTTGGTAACGGCGGGGCTGTCGTATTTCTGGTCTTTTGAACCCAGCAGTACGCTCAAACGAGTTATTGCGCTTGGTCTGACCATGGCCTGCGCCTACGGCCTTGCGGCGCGCTTTAGCTGGAATACCTTGGCCGAAGTTGTCGGGGGCGCATTTCTGGTTCTGATCGTGTTCTCATTCTTGCTGGCTATTTTATTGCCAGAGATTGGCCGGATGACGAATATTTTTCCCGGAGCTTGGCGCGGAGCTTGGCCGGAGAAGAATAATCTTGGTGGCAATATGACCATTGGCTGCATGATCCTTTTGGCGGCGGCCATCCTGAATCCTGCTCGAAGATGGCTCTGGCTGGGGGGTGCTGGCCTTGCCTTGCTGCTGATCTTGTTATCGACCTCTAAAACGTCGTTGGTGGCCTTTATCCTCGGTTGTGGCTGTCTGGTGTTTGTTTTTCTTGTCCGCCGGGGGCCTGTCTTGGGCACATTGACGGTGTGGCTGGCCATTGCGGGTATCTTGTTGGTCGGGGGCATAATCGTATTCGCTGCTGAGGAAATCCTGGGGCTTCTGGGTAAGGATGCGACTCTGACGGGACGGACCCAGATCTGGGACGGGGTCAGCCGCGTCATCGCAGAGCGGCCCCTGACGGG
>JBKBWB010000141.1:0-5812 GCA_046289215.1 Asticcacaulis sp.
GTTCACCGATATGGCCTTGGCCACTTACTCCGGGTCTCAAGGGTTGGATGTCACCGTTCGCAGCCTGAAATCCGCGCGGCCCATGGGGGGTGTGCGCGTAGCGCTCGTGGCCACAAATGGTGAAACTCTGGCTGAGGGCAAGACGAGCAACGAAGGTCGCCTGGCCTTTTCTGCCGCCCTCCTCAAAGGCGACGGCGAGCTGCAGCCGAAAATGCTGATGGCCTATGGCCCGGGTGAAGACTTTACGGCCATGGCGCTCGACCGCGCCCCGATTGACTTGTCGGCGCAAGGAGTCGGCGGCCGCACCGTAACCGCCGAAACCGCCGGTGGCCTCACCGATGGCCGCACCGCCGCCGATGTCATCGATGGGTTCCTCTATGCGGACCGGGGGATCTATCGCCCGGGTGAGACCGTCAATCTGGTCGCCCTGGTTCGCGACCCGGCAGGCAAGGCGGTCAAGGACCGCAAGGGCTTGATCATCGTCAACCGCCCGTCGGGGGTTGAAGCCTTCCGCTTCAAGTTTGACCGCACGCCGGATGGCCATGCCGCCGCCCGCATTGTCCTGCCGAAAAGCGCGCCGCGCGGTCGCTGGATTGCCCGCCTGCAAATGGAGGGGCTCGATACGCCGTCCGGGGAAATGGCCTTTTCGGTCGAGGATTTTGCCCCGCAACGTCTCGGCGTGGACCTCGAAGCGGGCAAGGACAAGCCGGTTCTGAACGCCGCCGAAGTTCGTCCCGTCGCCGTCCAGGCCCGCTATCTCTATGGCGCTGTGGCCGCCGGTCTGACGGTTCAGGGCGAGGCGCGTATCCGCGCGGACGGCAATCCGTTCCCGAAATTCCGCGACTATCAGTTCGGGGACACCTATCAGCCCTATGCCGAAAAACTGACCGAGCTGTCGGAAACCGTCACCGACGGGGCGGGCCTCGCGAACCTCAGCCTTTCAGCGACCGAGGCCGGGGACAGCACCCAGCCCCTGTCGGCGCTGGTGACCGCTTCGGTGTTTGAGCCGGGCGGGCGTCCGGTGCGTGAAAGCGCGACCCTACGGATCCGGACCCGTCCGCTCTATATCGGGGCCAAGACGGAACAGGACGATCCCAAGGGCAACGAAGACCCCTTGATCCGCCTGAGCCTCGTGGCGCTCAATGCCGCCGGTGAGGGTGTCAGCGCCAAGGGTGTCAGCTATCGGATCATTTCCGAAAACTGGGACTATGACTGGTACCAGCAGGATGGTCGCTGGCAATGGCGTCGCACCAACCGCGATGTGGTGGCCGTAGCGGGCACGGTTGACCTCAAAGGGGAAACGCCGGTCCAGATCAGCCGCCGTCTCGGCTGGGGCGACTACCGGTTGGAGCTTGACCATGGCCCGACCGCGGCCAAGACCGTGATCCGGTTTGCCTCAGGTTGGGGCAATCCGTCGAAATCCGCCGATGCGCCGGATTTTGTCCGCCTCAGCGCCGGGACCAAACCCTATGGCCAGGGCGATACCGTCGCCCTGACGCTCAAGGCCCCCTATGCCGGTGAAGCCCAGATCGCCGTAGCCACAGATCGCTTGATCGAGGTCAAGAACCTGTCGGTCGGCAAAAACGGCACGACGGTTCGTCTCAAAACCACGCCCGAATGGGGCGGTGGGGCCTATGTGCTGGTGTCGGTGGTACAACCGCGTGACCCCGTAGATGCCGCTAAACCGCGCCGTGCCGTGGGGCTGATCTGGGTGCCGCTGGAACCCAAGGGCCGCAAACTGACGGTCAACTTCAAGACCGCAGAAAAGGTCCGGGGCCGCGATGTGCTCAAGGTACCGGTCGAAGTAAAGGGCCTTGGCTTTGGCCAAAAAGCCCGGGTGACCGTTGCCGCTGTCGATCAGGGCATCCTCAACCTGACCAAGTTCAAGACCCCCGATCCGGTACAATGGTATTTCGGTAAACGCGCCCTCGGGGTCGACCTGCGCGATGACTATGGCCGCCTGTTGGATCCGAACCTCGGGGCTCCGGCAGCGCTTAACTATGGCGGCGACCAGCTGGGTGGGGAGGGTTTGACCGAAACCCCGATCAAGACCGTGGCCCTGTGGTCCGGCGTGGTTGAAACCGGCATGGACGGCAAGGCAACCCTGACCCTGCCCGCCGCCCAGTTCAATGGCGAGCTGCGGCTGATGGCCGTGGCCTGGACCGACGAAGCTGTCGGATCGGGCGAAGACAAGGTCACGGTGCGCGAACCGGTGGTGGCGGAACTGTCGCTGCCGCGCTTCCTCGCGCCCGGCGACATCGCCCTGCCAACCCTTGAACTGCACAATATGGACGGGGCCGCTGGTGCCTATCGGGCGGTCATCCAAGGCCTCAAGGGTCTGGCGCTTGATGTGCGCAAAGCCTTTACACTGGCAACCGGTCAACGTGTTCAGGAGCGCCTGGCACTCAATGCTGCAAGCCGCACCGGGGTGGGCGAGATCAGCTTTGATCTCAGCGGTCCTTCCGCCTATCGCCAGCTTCAGAGCTACAAGATTGAAACCCGCGCCGGATGGGGCAAGGACACCCGTGTTCTGACCGCGTCTCAGGCCCCGGGTGAAGGCTGGACCCCGCCTGCGGACCTGTTGGCCGGTTATCAGCCGGGCTCGGTCAGCGTCCAGGTGTCTTATTCGCCGATCCGGGGTTTTGACCCCGCCCCCATCGCGGCCTCGCTGTCGCGTTATCCCTATGGCTGCACCGAGCAAATCACCTCCGCGGCCTATCCGTGGCTCTATGCCGGTGAAGCGGCCCGTAAAACGGCCCAACCGCTGCTGACTCAAGCGGCCAACCGGATCCTTGATCGTCAATCCGAGGATGGGGCCTTTGGCCTGTGGCGGGTTGGCGACGGCGAAGCGGATCCGTGGATCGGGGCCTTTGCTACGGATTTCCTGATCGAAGCCCGCAAGGCTGGAGCCGCCGTGCCCCAGTCTGCCCTCGACAAGGCTCTTTCGGCCATGCGCCAGGTGTCTCGCCCCGATGGCTGGGCCTCGGTCTCCTATCGCCTCAGCTATCCGGAAAACTGGTACGGGAGTGCCGAGAGCGAGAAGCAGACCAAGTCCATGCGCTCACGCGCGGCGGCCTATGCCCTCTATGTGATGGCCAAGGGCGGCAAGGGGGATCTGGCCCGGCTGCGTTGGTATCACGATGTCCAGTTCCGCGAAGAGCGCTCGCCGCTGGCCCGTGCCCAGATCGGGGCTGCCTTGGCCCGCATGGGCGACATGGCCCGGGCGCGCTCGGCCTTCCGTCAGGCGGAAGCCGCCCTCGGCTATCGCAATGCCCAGGACTGGTATCAGTCGCCACTGCGCGATCTGGCCGGGGTCATTGCCCTCGCCTATGAAGCCAATGAAACCCGGATTGGCCAACGCCTGACCAGCCGCCTTCAGGGGGCTGTGCGCGATCCTGAACTGCTGAATACCCAGGAAAAGGCCCGCCTGCTTCAGGCCGCCAACCGGATCATGGCCGCCAGCGGCCCGGTCAGCATCGGGGCCCAGGGCGTGACCCCGGTCTTCACCACCGCAGGCGGACAACGCTTTGCCCTCAGCAAGCTCGCCGACGCCCGCCTGACCAACACCGGCAAGGGCCCCCTCTGGCGGACCGTCACCCTGACGGGCAGCCCGGTCAATGCCCCGGCCGCCAGCCAGTCTGGTCTCAGCCTCGACAAGCAAGTCCTGAGCCTTCAGGGCGGCCAGATCGACCCAAGCCAGCTCGTCCAGGGCAGCCGGGTGATCATCCTGATCAGCGGTCGCTCACAACAGGGCCGAATGGTGCCGCTGATCGTCGATGATGCCTTGCCCGCCGGGTATGAAATCGAGACTGTCCTGTCGCCGGAAGACACCAGCACGGGGCCGTTCCGGTTCATCGGAGCCCTGTCGGCTACCCTGGCCCAAGAGGCCCGCGATGACCGCTTTATTGCGGCGGTCAATGTGCCGGGTCAGGAGCGGTTCGCCGTCGCCTATGTGGCCCGCGCGGTCACACCGGGGAACTTCTTCTTGCCTGGGGCTGAGGCCCGCGACCTCTATCGCGCCGACATTTCGGCCCGCACCCGTGCGGACCGGACCGTCATCGCCCCTTTACCCTGAGGTCTGGCGCCACGGTGTAAAGACAGGTGTAAGCGGTGCGTATCGACAAAAGTCCGCCTTGGCGGCGCAGTATCCGGATCAGCGGGGGCGGGCTCAGTCTGTCTCCGCGCCGGACCCGGCAAGTGGTCCTCGGCCTGATGGGTCTTATGGGGCTTCAGACCACGCTGGTGATTGCAGATACGCTCCTGCCCCCGCCGCTGACCCGGGCCAGAGCGGCCTCGGCGGTGGTGCTGGACCATCAGGGACAGTGGCTGCGGGCCTTGCCGGTCGAAGACGGGCGCTGGCGGATCCGGGCGGACCTTGAGCGCACCGACTCTACTTTTGTCAAAAACCTGCTGACGCTCGAAGATGCGCGGTTCTATAGCCACCTTGGGGTCGATCCGCTGGCGGTGGTGCGGGCCGCGGGCTCGAACCTGTCAGCGGGCGGGATTGTGTCCGGCGCCTCGACCTTAAGCATGCAGACGGCCCGGCTACTGGAACCGCGTCCCCGCAATGCCGGGGCCAAGATCATTGAGGCCATCCGCGCGGTCCAGCTTGAATGGCGAATGCGCAAGCGGACAATCTTGTCCACCTATCTGACTCTCGCACCCTACGGCGGCAATCTCGAAGGGGTGCGGGCCGCGTCCCTATCCTATTTCGGTCAGGAACCTGAAAGCCTGACGCTGAGCCAACAGGCCTTGCTGATCGCCCTGCCTCAATCGCCCGAGGCCCGCCGCCCGGATCGTCACCCCGAAGCGGCCCGGCAAGCCCGCCGAACTGTGCTCGACCGATTGGTCGCCGCCGGTCGGATCAGCCCACAAGACCGGGATGAGGCCGATCAGGATCCCTTGCCCGGCTTGCGGGCGCCCTTTCCGGCCCTGGCCTGGCATGCCACCGGACCGCTGGCCGCTGCCGCTTCTCCTGAGCAACCCACCGTCATCTCGACGCTCGACCGGCCTCTGCAAAGCCAGATCGAGGCTCTGGCCGAAGCCCGCGCCAAAGCCCAGGGGCCAGAGACCAGTGTGGCGGTGATGGTGATCTCGCTCAAGGATCGGGCCGTGCGGGTTCGGATCGGATCAGCGGGACGCGACCGACCCGGGGGCTGGGTGGATATGACCCGGGTGCTGCGCTCGCCCGGCTCGACCCTGAAACCCTTTATCTATGGCTTTGCCTTCGAAGCGGGCCTGGCCGCCCCCGATACCCGCCTGACCGATGCCCCAACCCGATTTGGCGATTATCAGCCGGAAAACTTTGAGCGCGTCTTCCACGGCCAGGTCACAGCGCGCGAAGCCCTGATGCATTCGCTGAATGTCCCCGCAGTGGCGGTACTGAACCGCATCGGCCCCGAAAGCTTTCAGGCCCGCCTCGAAAGTGCCGAAGTGCGACTGGTCCGGCCAAAGTCAGACCTTCGCGATGCGGGCCTTGCCCTGGCCCTCGGGGGGGCGGGCCTGTCGCTCGAAGACTTGACCCGGCTTTATGCCGCGCTTGGCGATGAGGGGCGCGATAAGCCGCTGGCCCGCACCGGGGCCGAGGCCCGCGCCAACCTTACGACTTCCGGACATCGGTTCATGCAGGCCGAAGCCGCCCGCCAAGTGGTGGCCATCCTTAGCGAAACCCCAGCCCCCGCAGGGCGCGCGCCCGGTGCTTTGCTGCGTCAGGGGATCCGCCCGGCCTATAAGACCGGCACCTCTTATGGGTTTCGGGATGCCCTCGCGGTGGGGATCGCGGGCGGGCATGTGGTGGCGGTGTGGACCGGTC
>JBKBWB010000142.1:0-5805 GCA_046289215.1 Asticcacaulis sp.
GGGGCGGTCAAACCCAAGCGCTTCCGCTGTTTTGTGCCGGTCAATCGGGAAAGGCGATCCAGCCAGGGCCGCAGATCCCAGGGGGGATTCGTTCATGCGGCGACGGGCATCGGTAAAGCGCCCGGCATCGCGGCCAAACATCTCAACATAGGCCATCAGATGGTGGCCAAAGGTGACCGGTTGGGCGGGCTGAAGGTGGGTAAAGCCCGGCATGAGAGTCTCGGCATGGGCTTCGGCCACATCCAGCAGTGCGGACTGAAGAATACGAAGCTGATCGATTGTCCGGTCACAGGCCGCGCGGACCCACAGGCGAAAATCGGTCGCCACCTGATCATTGCGCGAACGGGCCGTGTGCAGCCGCCCGGCCACCGGGCCGATCAACTCGCGCAGGCGCGCCTCGACATTCATATGAATATCTTCGAATTCTTCTCGGAACGGAAAGGTGCCATCACGCATTTCCGCTTCGATCTGATCCAATCCCGCCTGTATCGCGTTTTCGTCTTCGGGTGTAAGGATGCCCTGCGCGGCAAGCATGGCCGCGTGGGCGCGGGAGCCGGCCAGATCCTCTGCCCACAGGCGCTTATCGACGTTGATCGAGACGTTGATCGCCTGCATGATCTGGTCGGGACGGGTGCTGAAACGCCCGCCCCACATTTTTTGGCCTTCCGTGGGGGGGGCTTTGGCGGATGGGTCAGTCATGAACGAACTTTCGAATGCGAAAGACGGGGCAAAGAAAAAGCAGAAGGGCCTGGCCCTGCCGCTGATCCTGGGGGCTTTGGTTGTAGTCCTTGGCGCAGGTGGCGCCTACTTGGCAACCCAATACATGGGTAAAAATGCGGCAGTCCTGCCGGAAAAGCCTGTTGTCCCAAAGGCAGAAGGGCCACTGGCCCGGTTTGCGACCGGAAAACTTTCCAGCCTGATCACCTATGCCGTCCCGCGCGCCGCGCCCCCGGTCAAGTTTAATGACCGTGACGGGAAGCCTTCGGGTCTTGAGGCGTTTAAGGGCAAGGTTGTGGTGCTGAATCTCTGGGCGACCTGGTGCGCGCCCTGTAAGGTGGAAATGCCGACCCTGGCGGCGCTCGCATCCCATTATGCCGATGACGTCGATGTGGCGGTGGTGCCCGTCAGCCTTGATACCAACGAAATGATCCCGGATGCCCGCAGCTTCATCGACGTGCATGACCCGCTGCCGCTTTATCATGATCCGGCCTTTAGCCTGCCTAGTCAGTTCGACTTCAAAGGCATGCCCGCCACGGTGATTATCGACAAACAGGGCCGCGTGGTCGCTGAGCTGTCCGGTGAGACCGATTGGAATGCCGCCGAAGTTCACGCCTTGATCGATCACTTGCGCCAGCAAAACTAAGAGGGTCTGACTTCTCAGGCAAAACAGAAACGCCTCCCGGTCCAGCCGGGAGGCGTTTGCGTGTCTGAGGAGGATGGCTCTTAAAGCCCGGACAGGGCCAGTTCAGCACGGCTGATCTGTGCCGCCACGCGTGATTTCGGGGTCAGCTTGGCCACCTCTTCTGGGGCGGATGGGGTTGGCCAGTATTTGATCAGAACATCCAGCTCTTTGGCGGCTTCGGCGTAACGCTTGTCTTTCCCTGCCAGATCGCGAGTCGCTAAGGCTGCCCCGAGCGAGTGCTGATACTCGACCGGATCCACCGCACCGTCCTGTTCCACCACCCCGTAGAGGCCGAGGGTCAGGGCCCCCATGGATCGGATAACCGATGCGGTGTCGCCCCCGGCCTTGGCATAGGCCGCATCAAGCGTTTTTTTGGCCGCGTCGATATCGGCCTTGGCACCGGTCTCGGCGGCTTTACGCACCAAGGCAATATCCACTCCAGCCGCCTTGAAGGCCGCTTCTTGAGGATCGAGCACTTCGAGATTGCCCTGCTGGATCAGGATGGCTGCGGCTTCGACGCCTTCAGCTGGAACCACTTTTTCGGCCACAAGCAAAAAGCCTTTCAGGTGCGCGATCCGCAGCGCCATCAGGCTCTCGGCGGGAATGCTGCCATAGGCATCCGACGCCCCAGCTTCACCCGACTCGCCGCCAACAACGCCTGCCGGAACTGCAACAGGGGCCGCCGCGACAGGGGCTTGAACCGGTGCGCCTTCGCCTTCGCCTTCACCCCCTTGGGATTGGCCGGTTTCTCCCGCCGTACAGGCCGACAGGCCGAGCAGCAAAGCGGCCCCGAGCGGGGTCCAGGTCTTGGGACGGAACGTGGTCATATAGCCTCCATCAGAGTTTGAGAGACCTTAGCGTCGAGTGCAGTTTTTGCAAGTGCCTCGCAATAAATCCAACCTGCGACGGTCCGGCAACTGGCCTGTCTGCAACGGATCTGGCACAAAGATCCTATGTTGATCCTGTCTGACGTATTGAGCCCTGACGATGTGGTCCGGATCCGGAGCGGTTTGGAGACTATCCCCTTTGTCGATGGCAAGGCCACGGCCGGGGCTGTGGCCCGTAAGGTCAAGTCGAACCAGCAGGCGGATGGAGGTGCCCCCGGCATGGAAGCCATCCGCCAGTTTGTCCGTGAGGCGCTGGAGCGGCATGCCCTGTTCGTCCCCTATGTGCGCCCGGCCCGGTGGTCCAAGCTGATGGTATCTCGCTATGGGCCAGGGGATGCGTATGGTCTGCATACGGATGATGCGCTCATGCGGGCAGAATCTGGCGAGCGGTTGCGAACAGACCTGTCGTTTACACTGTTCCTATCAGAGCCCGAGACCTATGAGGGCGGAGCCTTGTTGCTGGATGGGCTCGAAGGTGAGCGGGAACTGCGCTTGCCGGCGGGGAGTGCCGTTGTGTACCGGACTGGTGAATTACATCGGGTTACGCCGGTGACGCGGGGCGAGCGCCTGGCCTGTGTCGGCTGGCTTCAGTCCCTCATTCGACGGGCCGATGAACGCGACATCCTGTTTGATCTGGTCCGGGTGCGGGCGCACCTGCCTGAGGGCGAGGCGCGCCTTTTACTCGATAAGGCCAGTGGCAATCTGATGCGGCTTTGGTCGGAACCCTGAGGGCGGACTTAGGTTGCGGCCTTTCGCAACGGCAACCTACGGCCTTCTGTCAGACAGCGCCAAACCCATTCAAACGGACCCATCTGGTACCGCGATAGCCATAGCGGTGACCAGGCCAGTTGTAGCGCCCAGACGGTCACCACAAACAGGGTCACAGTCGGTCTGTCCCATTGATTGAGCAGGCCCAACCCTTTTCCGCCCCAGAACACGGAGGTCATGATGAGGGATTGGGTCAGGTAGTTGGTAAAGGCCATACGCCCGACGGCTTGTAACGGGCTGAGCCGGAGGCCTGTCCTGAGCAACAGAACAATCGTGGCCATATAGCCGAGGCTGACGACGGGGCCCAAGGCCATATTGGCTGCAATTCCGGTAGTATAGGCTTGTGGCAGCGGAAAACCTTGCTGGATCATCTGTGCGGATTGCCAGCCAATCGGCAACAAGGCCAAGAAGCCACTCAAGGCCACAATCCTGTAGATTTGTCCTGAGCTTTGTCCAGTCAGGAAGCCTGATTTGAACAACCCCATGCCGAACAGCATAAAGCCGAGCAGTTGGACATCATAAATGGCATCCAACGGATGGGTATAGTTTCCATATGCAGAAATCCAGTCGTCAATGTTTTGCTGAATGACTTCACTTAGAGAGCCGGTTTGGGCTTGGAATCTCTCATTTCGGCTTTCCGGAGTTGAATCTTCCATATCGCGAGCGATATCGGCTTGTTCCTCTGGCGGAAGTTGAGCAATGTCAAAGCCTTCACTCAGGCTGTAGGCGCTAACACTCAGATGGAGAATGGCGCCTAGGATCAACAAGGAACGTGGCCCAAGCCCGCGCAGGGTCATCGCCAGCAAGCCGAGAATGGCATAGACCAACAGAATATCACCGGACCAAATGAGCATGCCATGGACAAGGCCAAAGGCGATCAACCAGACTAGCCGTCGAACCAATCGCACGTGATCGTCTTGGTCCCCCCTGTCGCCCCCGATCATAACCAGTGAGGCTCCAAACAGCATGCTGAAAAGGGTGATGCACTTTGTATTGAATAGAGTTTCCCTTAGCCAATGTACAGCTAAGCTGAGGGGCGTTTCCTCAAATGGGTAATAATATGGTAGATCGTATGTAATGGGTAGCCAAGCTACTGCGTAGATATTGACTATAAGTATCCCTAAAAGGGCAAAGCCACGTATGGCGTCCAGGCTTTCATGCCGAACTTTGTTTTCCGGAGCGGATTGTTGTGTCTTCTGGAGTGGAGACATCTGGCGGCCTCTTTTCTGGGTGGCGCCAGATGTCACCGGATCTGGTCATTTCTGTGGTTTAATCAGGCAGGCGTTTGTTTATCGAGCCGTATGGGCAGCAAATGGCCTTGCGTCAGACAACGCCAGACCCATTCAAATGGCCCCATTCGGAACTGGGACAACCAAACCGGCGACCAGATGATCTGAAGCGCCCAGACGCCAAACACGCACAGCATCGCTTCAACCCGATCGAATTCGCCCATGAGGCCAAGACCGCGACCGCCCCAGAAGATGGCGGTCATAATCAGGGATTGGGTCAGATAGTTCGTAAAGGCCATCCGACCGACCGGGTTGAGGAAGCCGACAATGCGGCCAGCCCCAAGGCGCAGTAAAAGCAGCACAATACTCATATAGCCCAAGGTCACCACAAGGCTAAGGCCCTCATTGGCAGCACGGCCGGACCCAAGGGCTTCGGGCATGGGGTGCCCACGGGCGATCATGTCCTGGACGCTGGTTCCAATCAGCCAGAGTGAGCCTGCTCCCGCCACAACAAAGGCGGCGTAAAGCCAGATGGGCGACTTGCCGGTGAAAAAGCCGGATTTAAACAGGCCCATCCCCAGCATCATGACGCCAATGGTCCGCGGCAAGTAGGCGAGGCTCATCAGGCCCAGATCAATCCAGTTTTTGATGTTTTCATTGAGAGAGCTTAGAGCGTCGCCTCGAAAGGCGGCCATTGACCGTTGCACATCTTCCGGCGTGATCGGAACCATGTCAGCGGCCGCACTCTCAATGACCGCTTTCGGTGCGGACTCGAGTAAAATTATCAACCCACTGACGACACACCAGCTGAGCAGATAAAGAAGAATGCCGATGATGATCAGCCGCTTAGCACTGAAACTCCGCATCAGCAGGACAATCAACCCCGCCAGAGCGTATTGCAGCAGGATATCTCCGTACCAGATCACTATGCCATGAAAGAGCCCAAACGCTCCAAGCCAGAGTAAGCGATTGCGGATCAACGGGCTGCGGATGGGGTCGTGACGTTCCCCCCCGACTAGGAAAAGCGATACGCCGAACAAAAGGCTGAATAGAGTGATGAATTTTAAAGAGAAAAAAGTTTCTGTGGCCCAGAGGACCGTATTGTTCAGTGGATTGTCCGGGCCGGGATATAGTGCAGGAAAGGTATAGACGCCCCCTGGCCAGGCCATGGCCATCACATTCACCATCAGTATGCCCAGAACCCCTAGGCCACGGAGACTGTCCAGGCTGTCAATGCGCTGTGGGTTGGAATTTTGAGTATCAACCATTCTGCCCTCCCTCTTTTCTTTAAGGTAAAAGCGAAATGCGTCGTCGTCAAAGGGCTACTCAGGCCGGGTCTTGAATGTCTTTTAGCGGATGCTCTGTATTGCCACGACCCAGGGCAAGGACTTGCAGGGCAAGTGCAGCTGGAACGGCGAGTAAGATCTGTGCTGTCAGCATCAAGGCGCTGTAAAAGCTAAATACCAGAACATTGGCGAGATTGAGCTCAAGATTTTCAGCCAGATGAACCCGGACATAG
>JBKBWB010000143.1:0-5801 GCA_046289215.1 Asticcacaulis sp.
GACTTGCCCCCGCCCGAAACCCCGGTGATGCAGGTGAACACGCCGACCGGAATGGCCCCATCCACGCCCTTGAGATTATTGCCGCGTGCGCCAAAGATTTTTAGCTCTCGCTTGGGGTCGATGGCCCGGCGCTCAGGCGGGACGGGGATTTCCCTGGCTCCGGTCAGATATTGCCCGGTCAAGGACTTGGGGTTGGCCTCAATCGCAGCAGGCGGGCCTTCGGCTACGATCTCGCCCCCATGCACCCCGGCGGCCGGGCCCATGTCGATGACATAGTCGGCGCTGAGGATCGCTTCTTCGTCGTGCTCGACCACCAGCACGGAGTTGCCGAGGTCGCGCAGGCCCTTGAGACTTTCCAGCAGGCGGGTGTTGTCGCGCTGATGCAGGCCGATGGAGGGCTCGTCGAGCACATAGAGCACCCCGGTCAGCCCCGAACCAATCTGACTGGCTAGCCGAATGCGCTGGCTTTCGCCGCCGGACAGGGTGCCGGAACTGCGCGACAGATTGAGGTAATCCAGACCCACATCATTGAGGAAGCTCAGGCGGTCCTTGATTTCCTTGAGGATACGGCGCGCGATTTCGAGCTGTTTGGGGCTAAGGGTGGCCTCAACTTCTGTGAACCAGTTCAGTGCCTTGCGGATCGACAGGTTCGAGATCGCGGCGATGTGGGCGCCGTCGATCCGCACCGACAAGGCCTCTGGCTTGAGACGATAGCCCTCGCACGCCACGCACGGGGTTTCTGACTGATAGCGGCCCATCTCCTCGCGCACCCAGCTGGAGTCGGTATCGCGCCAGCGGCGTTCCATATTGGGGATCACGCCTTCGAACGGCTTGGCCACGTCATAGCGGCGCGCGCCATCGTCATAGGAGAATTTGATCGGCTCCTTGCCGGTGCCGTAAAGAATGGCCTTGTGCGCGACCTCAGGCAGGCTGTGCCAGGGCTTATCCATCGAAAAGTCGTAGTGCCGCGACAGCGCCTGAAGCGTTTGAGTATAGAGCGGCGAGGGGCCTTTGGCCCAGGGTGCGACGGCCCCGTCGTGCAGGGTCTTGGCCTTGTCCGGGATCACCAGATCCGCATCAAAAGTCAACTTGACCCCAAGCCCGTCACAGACCGGACAGGCCCCGAACGGGTTGTTGAACGAAAACAGGCGCGGCTCGATTTCGGCTATAGTAAAGCCGGACACCGGACAGGCAAATTTTTCCGAAAACGTCAGGCGTTTCGGCTCGGTCTCGCCCTCGGCCAGATCCGCCCACTCGGCCAAGGCAATGCCGTCCGCCAGTCGAAGGGCGGTCTCGAAACTGTCTGCCAGACGCGCTTCCAGCCCCGGCTTGGTGACAATCCGGTCCACCACCACGTCGATGTCGTGCTTGTATTTTTTGTCGAGCGCCGGGGCTTCCTCGATGGGATAGAACACCCCGTCGATCTTCAGGCGTTGAAAGCCCTGACGTTGCAGCTCGGCGATTTCTTTTTTGTATTCGCCTTTGCGGCCGCGCACGATCGGCGCAAGCAGCATCAGCCGCGTGCCCTCGGGCAGGGCCATGACCTTATCGACCATCTGGCTTATGGTCTGGCTCTCAATCGGCAGACCTGTGGCGGGGGAATAGGGCGTTCCGACCCGCGCCCACAACAGGCGCATATAGTCGTGGATTTCCGTGACCGTGCCCACGGTCGAGCGTGGGTTCTTTGAGGTGGTCTTCTGTTCGATCGAAATGGCCGGCGACAGGCCCTCGATCAGATCCACATCCGGCTTGCCCATCAGTTCCAGAAACTGGCGGGCATAGGCCGATAGGCTTTCGACGTAGCGGCGCTGGCCCTCGGCGTAGATGGTATCAAAGGCCAGCGATGACTTGCCCGAGCCGGACAGGCCGGTCATCACCACGAGCTTGCCGCGCGGAATATCGACGTCCACACCCTTGAGGTTATGCTCCCGTGCGCCGCGGACGCGAATATAGCCGTGCTCGTTCATGGATCGTGCGCCCTCAGTCCAGTCCTAGTCGATAAAGTGCCCCGTCAGTACGGCGCCGGTCGATTCGTGGACTGACATCTAGGCGCAAAAACGCCCAATGCATCAAGAACATTTTGAGAACGCGTGCGGGTTCCTGTCAGGATCTGACAGGGCGGACCTGAACCTTGACCGCCTCAGGCCTTTTTATTCAGGGTTACAGCGCGGCCGTCGGCATCGGTAGCGCGGGCCGTCGGGCCATAGCCGCTGGCCGTGGGGCGGGTGGTGGCCACTTCACCGGCCATGGCCCGCACGAGGCCTTCGGTGACTACCTTCGAGGCGTCGACGGCGACGGCATGGCGTTCAAGCGCGTCCTGAAAGGCCAGGGTCGCGGACTTGAGCCGATCCCGCAGGGCCGGATCGGCTTCGGCGATCAGGCCGGGGTTGGCTTTGATGCGGGCCGACTCATGGCGGTACATATTGGCGAGCTTTTGCGTCTGCTCCAGCGTCGCGGCCGCGTCCTGAGGCCTGTGATTGGAAAAGGCCTCGGTTTCCTGCATCAAATGCTCGGTCAGGGTCTCGGTCAGAGTCAGTATTTGCTCGACCCGTTCCGAGGCGTCCTTGGGTGGCAAGGTGGGGCCGGTCATTGGACCGCGCTTTCCTGTAATCGCAGCAGTTCGCGGCGAACTGTGTCGGAAATGCCGATGCCGCCGCGCTCCGTCACTTTTTTGGTCATGGCATCGACCATCATCGAGCGGAAGGCTTCTTCGCCATTGCCACCGCCGAACGGACCATCTGTGGGCAGGGTGCTGAACATGTTTTGCATCAGCGCCGATAGCACCATGGCCTCGAATTGCGCCCCGGCGTCTTCGGCGCGCTTGGCTGGGGATGGGCCGCCAAACGGATTTGGCTTGACGGCATTGGGGGCGGGTTGGCTTTGCAGGGTCAGGACGTCCATGCGGGTTCCCCTTACATCACTTCGATATCGGCCTGGAGCGCGCCAGCCGTTTTGATGGTTTGCAGGATCGACATCATGTCGCGCGGTGTAACCCCGAGCGCATTGAGACCCTCGACCAGGGTGCTGAGCGAGACATTGCCCTTATTCAGCTCATAGAGCCGCTTGCCCTGTTCCTCAGCCACGGTCACGTCGGTTTGCGGCACGACGGCCGTCTGGCCGCCAGCCAGAGCGTTAGGCTGGACCACCTGCGGGGTTTCTTGAACGGAGATGGTCAGATTGCCCTGGGCTATCGCGACCTTGGAGACGCGCACCCCATCGCCCATGACAATCACGCCATTGACCTCGTCGATCACCACCTTGGCAGCGCTGTCCGGCTCGACAGAAAGCTGTTCGATGGCTGTGATAAAGCCGACCATATCGCCGCCTTGCGGCGCGCGGATGGCGACGATAGTGGGGTTGTCCGCATAGGCCGTGCCTGGATAGGCGGTATTGATCGCCTTAGCGATCCGGGTGGCTGTCGTGAAATCAGGGTTGCGCAGGGTCAGACGCACCACGGGCAGCTGGCTGAGCGAAAAGCCGACTTCGCGCTCGACATTGGCCCCGGAGGCAATCCGCCCGGCGGTCGGCACGCCCTTGCTGACACTGGAGCCCGAAGCCCCGCCCGCAGAGATGGCCCCGGTTTGGACCGTACCTTGTGCGACCGCATAGGCTTCACCATCGGCACCCAGCAACGGTGTGACCAGCAAGGTGCCGCCCAGCAGGCTTTTTGCGTCACCCAGCGCCGAAACCGTCACATCAATTTTGGAGCCGCTGGCGGCAAAAGCCGGCAGATCCGCCGTGACCATGACCGCGGCCACGTTCTTGGTATTGAGGTTGGCGTCACGGACATTGACCCCTAGGCGTTCCAGCATGCCCTCAAGGCTTTGTTTGGTGAAGGGCGCGTTACGGACCGAGTCGCCGGTGCCATTGAGGCCTACAACGATGCCATAGCCGACCAGCTGGTTTTTACGTACGCCCTCGACGTCGACGATGTCCTTGATCCGCGATGCCGCAGAAACGGCACTTTCGCACCCCAGGGCGGCCACCAGAGCCAGACAGACACTCATCCAGAAACGACGCATACGCAGGTCCCCTTTGTTCAGGGAAATGGGTGCGAAATCCGTGCCAACAGGGTTAATAAAAATAATTGATTAAAAACAGTGCATTGTGCTCTTTTGGCTGGGGCCTGTTGGGTTGGGCGGAAAAAACTGCCGGTCCGTTAACGTCCGGGTTACAGTCGGGCGTAACAATAGGGTAAAAATAGCCTCCATCCTTGACGCGTAAAGGCACCGATGAAGATTACTGGTCCTCAGGGCATAGGTATAACGCCGCCGCTTCGCCCCGGCGGGCGGGCATCTGCGCGTGACACCTTCTCCGTGGGCAAGGGCACTTCGTCGCAGAAAACGGCGGCAACCCCGAGCACAGGCGGCATGAGCGGCGTTGCGACCCTCGACGCTTTGCTGGCGCTTCAGGCTGAAGACGGTCTGGGCGAGCGCCGTAAGCGTCAGGTTCGCCGGGCCGGTCGCATCCTGGATGCCCTAGATGCGGTGCGACTTGAGATCCTCGACGGCGAGGGTGGCCAGTCTGGTCTGATCGCACTCCAGGCAGCTGTTCGCGAACAGCGCGAGGCCTTGGACGGGGATGAGGGGGCCCCTGAAGGACTGAAATCCGTGCTCAATGAGATCGAGACGCGGGCCGCTGTGGAGCTGGCCAAGGCCCAGCAAGGTCGCGTTTGAGACTGTCGCTCTTGCAGCGCATGTGCCAGTAAATTGAACATCCAAAGAAATTCGTCCGTTGAACCGGACGATAACCGTGTTTATAAGCCCACTCGCCCGTGCTTTTTTCGGGCGGGAGGGTGCGAAGCTGCCAATGAGTCCAGTGGCCACCAAGTCTGAGCCGGATACCTATCGTCCCACAGAGGACGAAGTGTATATGAACGAGCGTCAGCTTAAATATTTCCGCGACAAGTTGAATGCCTGGAAGGACGAAATCCTTCAAGGCTCCAAGGAAACCTTGTCTCATCTTCAGACTGACACAGAAAACCACCCGGATCTGGTGGATCGGGCGTCGTCTGAAACCGATCGGGCGCTCGAACTGCGCACCCGGGACCGCCAGCGCAAGCTGATTTCCAAGATCGACGAGGCCCTGCGCCGAATCGAAGAGGGGGAATACGGCTATTGCGAGGAGACCGGCGAGCCCATCGGCTTGGCCCGTCTCGATGCGCGTCCCACGGCGACCCTGAGCCTTGAAGCTCAAGAGCGTCATGAGCGCCGGGAGCGGGTGCACCGCGACGATTAAGGATGATGCGGGTTCACCGCGACGATTAAGCCTCAAGCGCTTGACTCAGAGAACAGGGGGCGCGACTTAGCCCCCCTGTTTGTCGAGGAAGTGTCCGATGTCTGTCAAAGTCCGTTTTGCCCCGTCGCCCACCGGGCGTATCCATGTGGGCAATGTGCGTGCCGCCGTTGCGAACTGGTTGTTTGCCAAAGGGCAGGGCGGATCGTTTGTCCTGCGTATTGATGACACCGACTTGGCCCGTTCGACCGCCGAATATGAGGCCGGGATCGAAACCGATCTCAGCTGGCTCGGCCTTAACTGGGATGAGCGCTACAATCAGTCCAAGCGCTTTGACCTTTACCAACGTGCCGCAGATCTCTTGAAGGCCGCAGGTCGGCTTTACCCCTGCTATGAAACCAGCGAAGAGTTGGATCGCCGTCGCAAGATCCAGCTGTCGCGCGGCCAACCGCCGGTCTATGACCGCGCCGCCTTGAGCCTGACTGAAGACGAAAAGGCCGCGTTTGAGGCCGAGGGCCGTCGCCCGCATTGGCGCTTTAAGCTCGATGGTAAGCGTGTGCACTGGC
>JBKBWB010000144.1:0-5783 GCA_046289215.1 Asticcacaulis sp.
CGGCCAGAGCCTGTCCAACGCTCAGGACCAAGCTGGCCGGTAATACGATCAGGCCAAAACTCAGTCCGAGATTGAGAGCGAGTCGAGAGGCGGTCACGGTCAGGGTTCGGGGCATAAGAGTCTCCTTTATTATGCGAGTCATTCGAATTATGGGGCTGGCCATTACGCCGCAGTTTGCCGTGGGTCAAGGCACTTGCAAATAAGAATGATTCTTATTAATAGGTCGTCATCGTAACAGGAACCCGGCTATGACCCGACTTTTCAGCCCCCTTTCAGCCGTGCTGACCTTGCCCTGCCTGATGGCGGTCAGCACGGCTCTGGCGCATTCGCCCTATCTCAAGCCCAATACTTTCAATCCTGAAGGGGCGCGTCAGACCGTCACGGTCGAGGCGGCCTTTGCCGAGCATGATCTTTGGCCCGAAGTCGCCATGACGTCGGAGCATTTCAGCGTCACGGGTCCCGATGGCGTGACCCGGCCCCTCAGTGTGGCCGCCGGGACGCGCGATGTTTCCTTGCTCAGCGTGCCAATCCCGGGGGCCGGAACCTATCGGGTCAGCAGTGGCCTGCGAAAAGGACGGACCGCCAAGGGCTATATCAAGGACAACGATGTTGTCTTTGCCCGACCGGATCATGTTCCGGCGGGGGTGTCGCTCGTCGATGTCACAAGCCTTACGCGCGCGGATGTCTATGTCACCAAAGGCAAACCGGACACGGCGGCCCTCAAGGCCGCGGGAGATGGCGCAGAGATTTTACCCCTGTCGCCGCCCTGGGATTCGGTTCGGGGCGAACCGGTACGCGTCCAGGTTTTGCTACATGGGCAACCTGTTGCCAATGCGCGGATCGAGGCCATGGTTTCCGGTCAGGCCTACCGCGATCAACCTGTGCCGCCGGTCATCCTCATAACCAATGCCGCGGGTGAGGCTGTTCTGACCCCGGCCCATACCGGCGTTTGGCTGTTGCAAACGCGTCTTCGCCGTCCGCTCGATGCAGCAGATCCGGCGTCAGCCTGGAACAGCTTCACCGCCACCTTAACCCTTGATGTTCTGCCCCCGACCTAAGGAGGTCCTTATGACAATCCCTACTCAAACCGCCTTGCGGATGTTCCTGCCCGCCTCTTTGGGGCTGGCCCTGATGACGGCCACGGCAGCTGTGGCGGCCCCCCACGCCATTGATGCCTTCATCAAGGAGTATGACCTCAATAAAGACGGGTCCGTCTCCCGAGCCGAACTGACCCAGGAGCGTCAAACGCGCTTCAAGGCCATGGACACCGACCCCAATGGCGCCCTGAGCGAGGCGGAATATGTCAGCGAATACGAAGGTCGACTGAACGCGGAACTGGCCTCGGAAACCGACAAAATCCGGCGTGATGAAATCTATACTCGCCAGATGCGCCAGGCGCATGTCCGCTTTGGTGTGATGGATAGCAACAAAGACAAGGGGATGAGTTTCGACGAATATTTCGCCTCGGGCCAGCGTATGTTCGAAGCCCATGACCGGGATAAGGACGGAACCGTCAGCCGCAAAGACTTCGACCTCGCCAGGGCGGCGGAGCAGGCGCGCAAGGACAAAGACAAGGCCGAAGTGCTCGAGTCCATGTCGTCGGCGGGCAAGGATCCAGCCCCTCATACTGAGGACAAGCCCAAACCGTGACGGCGATTTCTCGTCCCTTATGGGCTGTTGCGGCGCGCCCCCCGCGTGGGCGTACCCGGCGCGCCTTGATGGCCTTTGGTTTGACCCTCAGCCTGCACGCCGGGCTGGGGGTTTTGATCACGCATCTGGGTGTGCCGCAGGCCGAAGGGGGGCTGGAAACGCTGCCGCCGATTTGGGTCGCAATGGTCAGATCGACTCCCAGCCCGGTGCCTGAAACACCCGCAAAGCCTGCCCAAGCCAGACCACCCAAGTCGCCACCGATATCGACGCCTTCGAATACGCCGAATACCCCAAAGCCGGTCCAATGGGACGGCGAGATGCCCGCGCCTTTCTCCTCTCCCGTCTTATGGCCCGCGGAGCCTCAGGCCTCAGACACCGGAGGGACTTTGGCCACCCAAGAGGATATCCGGCACGTGGTTCCCCAGGCCCCGGACAATGATGAGGGCCGCACCAGCCGGGATTCAGCCTGGCTGGCGGCGTGCACGGCCAGGGTTCAGGCCCGGCTTGACTATCCGGATGCTGCGCGCCGTCAAGGGCGAGAGGGCAAGGTTCTGGTGCGCGTGGTGTTGAATGCGGATGGCTCGCTGATCAGCGCGGATCTTTACGCCCGCAGCGGTCAACCCGATCTGGATCGGGCTGCGCTTGCCGCCGTTCATCGGGCCGCGCCTTTTATGGCACCGCCTTCCGATTGGGATCGACCGGCCCGGGTCGATCTGCCGGTGCGGTTTCACCTTGAGGCGGTGGTGAGCTAGTAGAGGTCGCGGCGATAGCGGCCGTTTTCTAAAGCGGCCTCGACCCAATCGTTGCCAAGGATCTGGCGAAGGCTGGCATCCACCCCGTGACCCATGGGCAGCCCCCCACAGACCAACACTTGGCCCTCGGATCCCAGAAAGTCCCGAAGATCCCCGGCGACCTCCATCAACCGGTCTTGCACATACTGGCCGGTCCCACCCTCTGGCGGGCGTGAATGGACAAGGTCAAGCCGCTCCAGCGTCCCGTCCTGTTGCCAGGCCAGAAGATCGTCCTGAAGCAAGCGGTCCCTATCGGGGTGGCGCTCACCAAACACCAGCCAGTTGCGCCGGTCGCCCCGTGCGGCCCGTGCGAGGACGTGTGCCCTGAGGCCCGCGAGCCCGGATCCGGCCCCGATCAGGAGCAAAGGGGCGGACCCCGGCGGAGTATGAAATCCCGCATGCGCACGGATGCGCAAAGGGACGGTCTGTCCCAGCAAAAGACCGTGGTGCAGCAAGCCGGATCCCTGACCGGGCTGTCCGTTGGGGTCGGTAGCCAGACGCACGATCAATTCGGCCTGACCGCTATCGGGCAGGCTGGCGAGGGAATAGGCCCGTATGGCGCCAGACGGGGTCTTAATCTCAGCCAAATCCCCGGCCTTCCAGTCGGGCAACGCCCCGGTCGGTCTCAGGGTGATATGGGCGATGGGGGCGGCGGAGCTTTGCGGATTGAGCCGCTCGCGAGCGGCCAGAGTCCAGTTTGAAAAGGACTCGGTTGGGTCAACGGGCATTGATGAGTCTGCCCCCAAGGTCCGGAGTTGATCGGTCCAAAGCGCTAAATCGGCCTCGGCCAGCTTGTCGACGCAGACACGTGGCCAGAGCGGCTCGGCGCCCCTATTGGACAACCATGTGTCCACCTCAAGAGCAAAAGCACAGAAGGCGCTGTAGTGACGATCCCCCAAACCCAGCACCGCATAGCGTAATCCGCCGAGGTTTGGTGTCTCCCGCATCACCTTGCGGACAAAGGGACGGGCCGCATCCGGGGCTTCACCATCGCCCGTGGTGGAGGCGATCACCAGCAGTCGTGACGTGGACGTCAGGGTGTCCAGATCCAGTTGTCCCAAGGGCAGCAGCGTGACCGGGTAGCCGGCCTGTTTCAGCGCCTCTGCGGTTCGCGCGGCTTGCTGCTCGGCCTGGCCGGTTTGGCTGGCATGGACGACGAGCCAGCCGTCGGCTTGGGCCATAGGGCCGAGAAGGGGACGCACCCGTCGTGTCCAGAGCTTGGGGCCTACTGCGGTGATTAGGCTCACGGTGCCCCATGCGGCCACGGTAATCCCCGCCGCCAGCCAGCGATCCGGGTCACGGGTCAGATCCGTGACAAAGGCGGACAGGGTCCAGAGGTCAGACGACGCGCTCATCTCTGGGGCTCAGTGTACATAGATCAAAAACAGGATCAGCGGGATCGCGAGGCCAGCGGCCACGACCGGCCAGGTGATCGCCCGATGGCGGCCATGCATCCACAACAGCGCCAGCCCACTGAGACAAAAGATCAGGCAGGCGACGGCAAACACATCGATGAATATTGCCCAGACCGGTCCGGAATTTCGACCCTTATGAAGATCGTTCAGGATCGCGATCAGGCCCCGGTCGGTCATTTCGTAGCTTAAATGACCGTCTTCCCGGTCGATGGTCAGCCAGCCATCGCCGCCGGGGCGAGGCAGGCCGATGTAGATCTCTTCGGGGCTAATTTCTGTGGCTCTGCCTGCGACGTCGACGCCGATGGCCTCGTGCACCCCTCGGGCAAGGTCAGCGGGCAGGGGCGCGTCCCCCTCGCTTGGTAAGGCCTTGAGCGCCTCCAGGGCCGGCGCGGGCAGGGTGGCTTCTTTGCGGGTCACGGTAGGCGTGGCCGGAATATCGGCCGCATGGTTGAGCGTAATCCCAGTGACCGTGAATCCCAGCAGCACAATCAGACACAGGGCCGAGCTGATCCAGTGCCATTGCCGGAATTGGTTGATCCAGAAGCTGCGGCCAAAACGAGCGAGGGGCGCGGCAGATCCAGGGGGGGGAAGGTCAGAGGGAGATGACACGGTCGGGCTCACTATGTGCGAATTATTCGCATTTGTGCCGTCCTATCGTTTTGCGACAAAATGTCAATCGCAGAAGCGGATTGGCGCTCCGTCTTGTCTGGGGCGGATATCGTCTTATGTCTTCATCATGATCCGTCCACCCGAAACCAGACTTGGCCCTTCCGTTTCAAGCACGTCGTCCGGCGTCACTGTCTGGTACGACGGGGCCTGTCCCTTATGTTTGGCTGAGATTTCCGCCGTGCGGCGGATGGACCGGGCGGGGCGGATTGCCTTTATCGATGTGTCGGAACCCGGATCCGAGGGGCATTGCCCGCTTGATCGGGCTGAGCTGTTGGCCCGGTTCCACGCGCGTGACACGGACGGCCAGCTCTTGAGTGGGGCGGCGGCCTTTGCGGCCATGTGGCGGGCGATACCCCTTCTGCGGCCTCTGGGTCTCATCGCCCGATGGGGACCTGTACTGGGCGTGCTTGAGGCGCTTTATAAGCAATTCCTGCGGGTCCGTCCCCGGCTTCAGGCCCTCGCCCGAAAAGCCGTTTCTAAAACCTGAGCCCTCAGAGCTTCTCGCTCAAACGGATCGCCACCTTGCACCCGGCCTGGATGACAGCAGTCAGCAGCGGATAGGCCGTGGCCTCGTGCGCCCCCTCGTCGATCGCCTTGTCCCGATGGGCGATCTCGTCCTCGCGGAATTGACGCAGCTCTGCGGTCAGGGCCGGATCACGGTCCTGAAGTTCGGCGATTTGCTCCGCATAGTGTTTTTCGATCACACTTTCGACCGCCTCGGTACAGGCGTGGGCGGCCTTATCGCCAATTAGCGCGGTGCCTGCGCCGAGACCAAAGGCCATCAGCCGCCATAAGGGTGTGAAAACGGTCGGGCGGACCCGGTGTTCCGTGAGCAGATCATTGAAGCGGTTGAGGTGGACATGCTCGTGGCCTTCCATCTCCTCCAGGTCGGCCAGGACCTTTTCTTTGCCTGGGACCTTCGAGAACACGGCCTGTTGTCCGCGATAAATGTGTACGGCCGCCAGTTCCCCAGCGTGGTCGACACGCAGGATTTCTGCCAACCGCTCCGCAACAGCGCCCCGTCCAGGGCGGTTGGGGAGGGGTTTTTGCGTAAAAGTCGCTCCGGCTGCCGGAGCGGGATCAAATTCAGGCACTGGCGGTGAGGACGACACCGGGTTTTCCCTTTCGGCGCAAAGACGACAGCAGGCTGGCGAGGGCCAGCAGGCCCGACACGATTGCGTTCCATCCTGCCATACTGATGCCCAGGAACGTCCACGGCACGATGTCGCACATCGGCGGCTTGACGGTTTTCCCGGCC
>JBKBWB010000145.1:0-5707 GCA_046289215.1 Asticcacaulis sp.
GGGGAAAACGGCGTGTCGCCCGGGCTTCCAAACAGAGTTTGCAATACCCCTCTGATGCTGGTGGCTTTTCGGGCATCCCGAATGAGGTTGCCCCATTCATGGAACACAATGACGAAAGGGTTGTTCGAGTGCAAAGGCTTGGTCAGGCCATAAACGACCGGGGCATCGTCAAGCTCAGCCTGGAATGTGCCAAACAAGCGATCGAATATAACCAATACACCGCCGAAATTCTTATCCAGATACTCAGGATTTGAGCCATGGTGCACCCGATGGTGTGAGGGTGTGTTAAATATCCATTCCAGGGGCCCAAGCTTTCCAACTGCATCAGTGTGGAGAAAATACTGATACTGAAGATTTATCACTTGCAGAGTGGCCACAAGAACGGGATGGAAACCCAACACGGTCATGGGGATAAAGAAAACCCAGAGACCAGAGATACCACTTGTCCAACTCAGACGCATGGCGGCGGGCAGGGTGAGTTCATTTGGCGAATGATGCACAGCATGAGAGGCCCAAAACCACCGTACCGTGTGACTAAATCTGTGTTGCCAATAGTAAAAAAATTCCAGAACAAAGAAGCCCGCGATCCAGGTCTTCCAGTCGTCCATGGCCCATTGAAAGGGGGCCAGTGCATAGATACTCAGCATAGCTACGGCGATCACACCGTTGGTCAAACCCTTGCTGAGAATCTGGCCCACCATCGTTCCGACCGTGCCGCCCAGCGCGCGGAGGTCATATCCGCGTCCCGAACGCACGCGCCACACATATTCAAGCGCAGACAAAACAATGACGGCAATAACAAACAAGATTGAATGGGGAGCCGCGTTGATACCCAATGGGCCTGACGTCAACATCGCTGAAGTGCCTTTCCAAATGTCGTGGAAACACTTCTAGGCGGTCTTGATTGCCGCTCTTTTCTGTCAAAAAGACTGATTTTTACGAAATAATGCCGCCCCATCCACGGTGGCAACAAAGCGTCACAAAATCTCCATGGCGCGCCCCTGTCTCTACCGCTAAATTTCAGCGCATGGATACAGCCTATCGCGTTTT
Source organism: Asticcacaulis sp. (assembly GCA_046289215.1). GTDB lineage: Bacteria > Pseudomonadota > Alphaproteobacteria > Caulobacterales > Caulobacteraceae > Asticcacaulis. The sequence continues at coordinate 1,051 of JBKBWB010000145.1, forward strand.
GCTCGTTGATGACGACCCCGAGATCCTTTCTCTGCTGGAGAGTGTTCTCGAGCGTAACGGCATTGTTGCCATGTCGGCTCGAAACACGACCGAAGCCGATGCGGCCCTTGAACGGTTTGCGGCGGATTTGATTGTGCTCGACCTGATGATGGAGGGGGAAGATGGGCTGTCCTTCTGTCGCCGCCTTCGTAAGCACTCGAACGTGCCGATTATCATGTTGACCGCTATTGCCGAGGATGTGGACCGGATCGTCGGGCTGGAAATTGGCGCCGATGACTATGTCTCCAAGCCGTTCAACCCCCGTGAACTGGTCGCCCGAATAAAGTCTGTGTTGCGCAGGGTCCGGGAAAGCCGCCCGGCGGACAGCAAAAGCAGCCCGTCTGCGCTTGCGTTTGCCTTTGGCCCGTTTTGCCTCTCGCCCGCCCACCTGTCACTGACCAAGACGGATGGGAGCCCGATTTATCTCACCTCTGGGGAGTTCGCGCTGCTTCTGGCCTTGGTCGAGCGGGCTCCCCGGGTTCTGTCTCGGGATCAGCTGCTCGACTTGTCCCGCGGTGCGGTGGCAAACCCCTTTGACCGAAGCATTGACAGTCAGATTAGTCGCATCAGAAGCAAGATTGAGCGTGATCCCAGCAAGCCAGACTATATCAAGACAGTCCGTAATCTGGGCTATGCCTTTGCGGCTCACGTCTCACGGATCCAAAGCGGATGATCTGGGCAAGGCGGCTCTTGTCTTCACTGGTTGTCCGGATCACGGCGCTAACGCTCAGCGCTTTGATGTTGATGTTTTCTCTGGCGATTTTGCTCATTCAAACGCCATGGATTGCAGAGACCCTTTACCCTCGCGGCCTGACCGACAATGCAGACAGCCTTGCGGAGTTGGTTTGGCTGGTCGAGAACTCTCCGGAAGAGATCGAGCCCTTTATTCTTTCCGCCTATCGTGCCGGGTACCGAACAGCCGCGATCAGTGATCAATTTGCCGTCGGCCTCGAACCACGTGCGCAAATGCAGTCCCTCTTAGTGCAAGGCAAAAGCGATGTGGCCACCCAATTGCAAGGTCGAGATATCCGCTTTCAGGCACTCGGCATGGGCCGCCTTCAATCCCGGCTCAAGGCGGAAGGCGCAGACCCTATTGTCGGCACGGCCGCGCTTCAGGTGGCGATACAGCTTAAAAATGGCCGCGTTCTGAATGTCTGGCTGGCCCCGGCCATGACCCTGACGCGGCCTTCCGTAGCCCTTGTGATGGCCGGTGTTGTCCTGACGTTCTTCTCTGTTGCCTTGGGGCTGGCCATTGCATCTGTCACCTTACGCCCCATTCATCAGCTCGAACAGGACGCGGCCCGTGTTGAACTGGGTGATTTCGGCGCTGGGGTCTCTGAAACCGGCCCGGCCGAACTGCGCCGGGTGTCAGCGGCTCTCAATCGGATGCGAGAGCGTCTGAACGGCCTTATCCGGGAACGTGAGCAGATCATTGCCGCTATCGCCCATGACGTTCGGACAGGCATCACACGCATACGCTTGCGCATGGACGAACGCGGCATGGTCTCTGCGGACGAAATTGAAGGCGACATCGTTCAGATGGAGGCCCTGATTTCAGACATGCTGGCCTATGCGCGGGCGGAAAGCCCATCCGGTCCGAGAGAACTGGTCCGACTTGATCGGTTTATTGCCGATATCGTGCGGTCGGCCCCCTACCCGATCCAATATGCTGGCCCTCACCATGATGATTTTATCATCGTGGGCGAGCCGGTTGCGCTGCGAAGACTGTTTGAAAACCTGATAGAGAATGCGCGCCGATATGGCGGCGGCGAAATCCGGGTTCGGCTGAACGACCTTGATGGCGCTCGCGATATTTGCATCGATGACAACGGCCCCGGACTGCCGGACGACCAGTTGGAGACCGTATTCCAGCCGTTCACGCGAGGCGAAAGTTCCCGCAATCGCGCCACAGGTGGAACCGGGCTTGGCCTTGGCATAGCCCGGGCCATCGCCAAGGCGCATGGGGCCCAACTGTCGCTTCGTAATCGCCCAGAAGGCGGGCTTTCAGCCGTCGTGCACTTCCCGGCCGAGCTACGGACCTAGCGCCGCCCATCACGGCAATATTTTGCGATAAACAGTCTCAGCCCCGTCAAACGGAGCCAATATGTCCCCTCTATACCTCAAGTGTCAGCGAGAGATTTGAGGAGGCATGACATGGCGATCAAGACGAAACATTATTCTGAACAGCTGGCCCTAATCGCGGCCCTTGCGGTTCTCTTTGGTACCAGCGCAGCGACGGCCCAATCCCTGGATCGTCTGAGTGAGGCAGACGCCAATAAGGATGGCAACATCACCTGGAGCGAGGTGATGGCTATGCGGACCGGCATCTTTGAGCGCCTTGATCGCAATACGGATGGCTTTGTGGACAACAAGGACAGCCCAAGCTTTGGTCCGGGGAAAAGCCGCTTCCAGGACGCTTTTGAGAAGGTAAAGAGTTTTGATGCAAATGGCGATGGACGCGTCAGCCGAAAAGAATTGCTCAACGCGCCACCCACAGTGTTCGCAGAAGGCGATACGAACGGCGACAAGATTTTATCGTCGAAAGAGCTTTCCGCCCTGCGAGCCAAGACACCTCAGCCGAGGCAATATTAGTCTCTTGGCTCGCAACGACAGTCTTGCCGGATCTGGGCAACCCTGAATCCCTGCAGTGTTCAACCGCGGTCGTCAGACCTGAGGGCCTCGACGCTTTGGTCTTGAGCTTCCGTCGCGCTGTAAGACGGCGGTGTACGCAAGGCCTGTGTCAGGCCATTCAGGTCCCCACCCGACAGGCCGACCTCGGCCAGAAGCTGATCCACTAGGGGGGCTTGGGCCCTATAGCGCAGGGCGCTGTTGACGACCTGGTCGGACAGGTTTCCGCCGTTTGACGAGGATCCGCCAGCGGCATGACTTCCGCCATTCAGGCCTTCGACCTGGACGATGCGGATCGAGTCGATGTTGTCCATCGGCTTGACCGACTCGGCAATGATACGGTCGAGGTTTTCGATCAGCTTCAGTTTGATTTTTAAGGCTATTTGCTCTGGTGACAGAAGGTTTGCGGCGGTATTGAGGGCCTGTTGGCCCGCCGCTTCGACTTCGTAATGCAGGCGGGCCGCTTCGGCGGCAACCCGAACCGCCTCGGCCTCTGCGGCCGCCGCGATCTTGGTCTTGTCCGCCTGACCCCGGGCCTGTTCGCGCAAGGCTTCGGCCTGATCGAGCGCCGCGGTTTTTTCAGCCTCAGCGGCCACGCGCATGGCAATGGCCTCGCGCTCAGCTTCCTTGGTCGCTTCGATCAACTCGATGATCTTCTGACGCTCGGCCACCTCGCGCTCGCGGACGGTCCGAACCTGTTCCTCAGCCTGTACCGCCAGAGCCAGAGCCTTGTCGGCCTCCGCACGGGCCTCAGATTCCGCCCGGGACTTTTCGGCCACGGCGATATTGCGGTCCTGTTCGGACAACTCGATGGCCTTGGCTTTTTCAACGTCTTGCGTCGCGATCACCTTGGCCTTGGAGATTTCACGCTCAGCGACTTCCTGTTCTTTGGCAATGCGTTGTTGAGCAATCAGGCGCTCTGCCTCAATGCGCGCCTGTTCGATCTGCTGCTGGGCGGTAATCTTGGCCGCCTCGGCTTCCCGGGCCTTTTCCGCTTCCTGTCTGGCCACATCCGCAGCCTGTTCGGCCCGGCGATTGGCAATCTCGCGCTCCTGCTCAAGCTGGGCATATTCTTCGTCGCGCGAGATTTCGAGGGTGCGGCGCTGGGCCTCCAGGTTCTTGACCCGGATCTGCACCTGGGTGTCCTGTTCGATGTCGTTGCGCAACTTCTTGCGCAGTTCAATCTCTTCGGTCAGGCGCGTCAGGCCCTCGGCATCGAACGCGTTGTTCGGGTTGAAATGCTCCATGGCCGTCTGGTCGAGCCCCGTCAGAGACACCGTTTCCAGTTCCAGACCGTTCTTAAGCAGATCTTCTGACGACACCTGCTGAACCTTCTGGACGAAGTGGGTCCGTTGCTCATGCAATTCCGTCATGGTCAGTTCAGCAGCCACCGAACGCAAGGCATCCACGAACTTGCCTTCGACCAGATCCTTGAGCTGTTCGGGCTGCATCGTGCGCATGCCCAAGGTCTGGGCGGCGGAGGCAATGGCATCGGCGCTCGGCTGAACGCGGACATAGAATTCCGCCAGCACATCGACCCGCATCCGGTCCTTGGTGATCAAGGCCTGCTCGTTGCTGCGCTGTACCGGCAAGCGCAGGGTGTTCATATTGACCGAAATGGTTTCATGCAGAACCGGCAGCACAAGGGCGCCCCCGTTCATCACCACCTTTTCGCCGCCAAACCCCGTCCGTACAAAGGCTGTCTCTTTTGATGCGCGCTTATAGAGGCGTGCGAAAATCAAACCAAGGATCAGCAGTGCGGCCAAGCCGGCACCGGCCAGTATGGCAATTTGAATTAGCGAGTCCATGAAAGCTCCCCCACGATTACAGTACTAGACCGATGCGTCGCTCAAGGACGCGCTTGGATTGAGAATGGCGTAGTATTTTGCGCCGACACAGCGCACCAGAAGAACGCCAGTGCCCTCTGGAAGGATATCTGAAGGATTATCTGGCTCGACCATGACGTAGTGGGCCTGGCCGTGTTCGTCCC
>JBKBWB010000146.1:0-5680 GCA_046289215.1 Asticcacaulis sp.
AGATAGCTGCCTCGCTGGGGGGCGCGCAGGATCCGGCGGGCCACCTCAAGCTGGAACATCAGGGTCAGAGCTTGGAACCGCCAGGGACCCGTCAGCCATTTGATCAGCAGCGGTGTGCCTACATTGTAGGGCAGGTTCGAGACCAGATGCCCCATTTGGCCGGGGGTATGGGTCTCCAGCAGCGCCACTTCGTCCACTTGGGTGGCATCGGCCTCCAAGACCGTAAACCGCCCCGGACAGGCCTCGGCCAGCTCGTTCAGCAACGGGATAAACCGTGCATCCTTTTCGACGGCAATCACATGGCCCGCATCACTTTCCAGCAAGGCGCGGGTCAGGCCGCCCGGACCGGGGCCCACCTCGATCACCGTGCGGCCTTCGAACGGCCCTGCGAGCCGCACAATTTTGCGCGTGATATTGAGGTCGAGCAGGAAGTGCTGACCGAAGCTTTTCTTGGCCATCAGGCCGTGGGCTTCGAGGGTTACGCGTAAGGATGGCAGCGCAGCCAGCGCATCAGCCGGTGCGGCGGGATCAGACGAGGTCATAAAGACGCTATAGCGGCCCGACGGTGCGCTGACAAATCCGCAGCAGCCCGAAGCGCCGCAATCAGACTGTCGGGGCGGGCGATCCCCTGACCGGCAATGTCAAAGCCGGTACCGTGATCGGGGGATGTGCGCACGATCGGCAGCCCAAGGGTGACATTGACCCCACCCCAGAAATCGAGCGTCTTGACCGGGATCAGGGCCTGATCGTGATAGAGGCCAATCACGGCATCATAGCGCTGGCGGGCCTCGTCGTGGAACAGGGTATCGGCGGGCTTGGGATCGCTCAGATCGAGACCTGCGTCACGTAGGCGCTGGGCGAGGGGTATCAGAAGCTCGACTTCTTCGCGCCCGATGGTGCCGTCTTCGCCCGCATGGGGGTTCAGCCCAGCCAGAGCCAGACGCGGATGCGCAATGCCAAAATCGCGGATCAGAGCGTCATGGGTGACCCGGATCGTTTGTTCCAGACCCTCCGCCGTCAGGCGTTCAGGCACGTCTTTAAGGGGGATATGAATGGTCGCCAGGCTGACCCGAAGATCGCGGGCCATCAACATCATCACCGGATCTCGTTGTCCGGGTGCCTTGGCGTTGCCGGGCATGGGGGCCTCGCGGCACAGCTCGGCGAGAAATTCTGTATGGCCGGGAAAACGGAATCCGGCGGCATAGAGGGGGGCTTTGGCAATTGGCGCTGTGACAAGGGCCGACAAGGCCCCATCAAGGCACCGGCTCACCCCTGTCTCAATCCATCGTAAAATCGCTGCGGCGTGCGCCGGATCCGGTTTTCCGGGGGTAACCGAGGCCATCACCGGATCGTGGAAAACGGGCAGAGCATCACGAAAGGCTGAACCCGCCTCCGCCAGATCCGTAAGGCGGGCAACAGGCACACCCGTTCGGCTCAACACATCCGCGTCACCCAGAACCGAAAAAGCAGGTCCAATATAACGCAGGGCTTGCCAGGCCTTGGCAATGATCTCAGGTCCAATCCCAGCGGGATCCCCAAGGCTTACGCCAATCGGTGCGTCAGGCCGGGACACCCCGGCCTCACTTCATTTCAATCGTGGCCGAGCTTCTCAGATCGCGCAGATAACGCTTGGCCAGAACCGATAGCCGTTGCCCCGTCAGGCGTTCCGCCACTTGGCGCTCATCCGGCGCATCGCCGCCCGCGACTTTCTTGCCGCAGACGACCAGGACTTGCAGGCCGTCACGGGTGCGGACCGGCGCAGAAGCCTTGCCAACCGGCAGATCCTTGATTGCGGCGGCAAAGGGCTCAGCCAGTTCCGACAGGCTGACTTCGCCCAGGGCATCCAGATTGATCGATCCAGAAGCCAGGCTGTCGGCGCGATCACAGCTATCAACACGGCTCTGAAGCTGGCTCAGGGTGCGTTGTGCCTCGCTCACACGGGCCGCAGATGCATCTGCATCGAGTCGCAAGCCCAGTTGTTTGAGCTCAAACACGGTATCTGCGCCGCCCTCAGAGCGTTCACGCAGGAACACCAGATAAACCCCGTCATCAGTCTCGATCGGCATGGACAACTGGCCGGGGCGCATGTTGCGTAGCGCCTCCTCGACCTTGGCCGGATAACTGCCTTCATTCACCCAACCGGCATCTCCGCCAGATGCAGCGCTCGGGGCATTGGAAAACTGACGGGCAACACCTTGGAACGGAGCCCCCTGTTGCAGTTGCTGGAATAACTGCTGCGCACCATAGCGGGCCTGGTCCATGCCGCCAACGACGGCAGCATCAAGGAAGACTTCACCAATGAGGTAGCGGGGTTTTTGGGCTTCTGCGGCCAGACGCTCCAACGTCGCGGTGATCGTGTCCTGACCAACGCGCGCCCGGCTACGGAAACGACCATTGATCAATTGTCCCCAACCCACTTCCGCGCGGATCTGTTCACGCAGGGTACGAGAGTCAACACCAGCCTGCTTGAGGGTCTCTAGAAGTTGAACCCCGGTAATTCCATTCTGACGGGCGAGGTTTTCAATTTCCTCGTCCACTTCGCTATCTTCGACATTGAGTTTGAACTGCTTCATTTCCTGCATCTGCAGGCGCTCATCGACGAGGCCACGAAGCGCCTGTTGCTGCAAGGCTGGCAGAGTTTCCTCGGTCGGTTGAACCCCCGAGGTGATCATCAGCAATAACATGCGCTGGCGCAGATCATAGCTTGAGATGATCTCGTCGTTGACGAGCGCTACCACGCCTTCGTTCATACCGGGTGCGCGGGCCGCCTGGGCCGCATTTGGTGCGGGCGCCTGCGCCATCGAAGCCAAGGGGGTGATTGCGGCAGACAAACCCGCGATCAGGCCAATCCAGGTCTTTTTCTGAGTCATGATCTGGGTCATCGTCCTTAACTGTCCGTCGTCATCAACGCGCATCGAAACGTTCATATCCTAGGACGCCGAATGTGGCGAGCGTTAGGCGTAAGGAAACGCCAGTATTGGGTTTTTTCAGGCCGATCGAGGTTTCATCGCGTTCAAAAACGAGTTCCGCACGGGTGCAATCATCTTTATAAAGAAGACCTAGCTCAGTCCGACGCCAGACATCGTCCTTGAGGTCGCGGTTGACATTGTAGGTTACACCCCAGTTTTTGGTAAACAGGTGCTCTCCCCCCGCCTGGACTGACTCGTAATTGATCCCATTGGTCGCCACGAGTTTACCGTCTTTGACGATGGGTGTATTTTTGTCCGTAATGTAACGTGCGTACCCGTAGCCACCTTTATAGTAGAAGCTGGCGCCGGCTTCACCACGACGGATCGTGCCGTCCTTTTGATCGATCTTAAGTCGCGTCCAGCCCCGTATCCAGTCTGCGGGGACGGCCTGAACACTTAAAAGCCAATTCGATGCTTTGCCGGCCAGACTTGAGGGATCGTAAAGCGTTACGTCTGTCGTTCCCCGTACGCTCGACTTGAAAGCATCTTCCTCACGGTCCCGGAACGAGCGTCCGATCAGAATATTCAGGCTTCTGCCTTTACCGTATGTGAAGTCAGCCCTTAGCCCGAGGTTCAGCCGATTTCCGGATTCATAAAGGTCGAAACCCGGAGAACGGTTGGTCCGCATTAAGGTGGTTTCGTCGAACTCAAAAACAATGCTGTCTTCGTTTGGAAGGAAAGGATCGCGCTTTTTCCTAGGCGAAACAGCCAATTGGGCCATTGGAGTGATCAATAGAGATGAGGTTCCCACTTGGCGGATAAGCGGATAGCTCAGCTCTAGACCAGCTGTCCCAAGCATCTGGGTGATTGTTTTGCTGTCACCAGAAGTGTCATACTCTCGAACGTGGTAGGCGTCGCCTCGAACGGAAAGAAAGTTTTCAATCCTCAATCCAAAGGGCGCTACAAAAACGGAACGCCAGTCCCCCTCAAGGGTCCCTCGCGCACTGTCAACTCCTGGCTCAGGCGTAATGGGCCAGCCATCTTTGTCAGCTTGGAGAACGGATATCACCTGGCCCTTGGCAGGCAGGTAAGGGGGACCGACGTAACGCTCCCGCATCAAGCTCACCGCAGATCCTTTGACGCGGAGCCGCCCCCCCAGAATGTCCATTTTGGGATCCCAGCGAGTCTCAGCCAATGCAATTTTGGGCATGATCCCATCCGGGATCTGTTTAATGACCGGCGGATAGGTCCCTTCTACCTTACTGATATCAAATTCACGCAAGTCCTGGAACCGCATGAATGCCACCGACGCAAAGGCATTGGTATCGCGTCTTTGTGCATAGACCTGCGAGATCAGTCGACGGCTGTCCGCGGCATAAAGTCCGCGAGTTTCGAACACATCGGACACATTGTAGCGGTCAAAAAGTGAGTCGTTTGACGCATGTTCTGCTGAAAAGCCCCAACTCCACTTTTTATCAATCTTGAAGTCGCCGCGACCAAGAATGTAGGACTGATGAAGACTTTCGCCGTACTTTCGACCTTTGAAATCAAACATTTTTTCATTGGTATACCCGGCTCGAATTTCAACTTCGCCAGAATAAAAACGTTTGCGCCATGTCGTGTTCAGAAAGGGGTTCACTCTCTCATTGAGCTGAGGTGAAACAACCAGATCTTGATGGGGCGAAAGAACCCAAAGATAAGGTAACTCTAAGGTCACGCCGCGCTTCTTAGAGCGATTGATCTTAGGGGTTAGGAACCCTGATGCCCGGTCTGCACTTGGATCCGGATGCCATAGTACAGGCAAATATACGACCGGGACACCTTTGGCGGTAAATACAGCATTACGGTATAATACGACCTTATTTTCTTTATCCTGGATCATCTTGTCAGCGCTGATGGCCCAGGTCGGCTGCGATGTTACACCGTCTTTTGTGCATAATTCGCAGGGCGTGAAGATTGCTTTGTTGAGCTCTGTAATGGTTTCGCTGCGACGCACGACGCTTGCGGCGGCCATCTTGGCATTATCTGCCCCACGAGAAGCGAAACCCGATGCGGAGCCAGCCCGGAACTGGTCATCCATTTCTATGACATCGGCATATTGAACGCTTTTGTCGTCGTTGATAACGGCGGCATTGCCACGCGCCACCACGAGGCCATTGGTGCTGTTATAGACAACTTCCTGAGCTCGGATCAGTCGGTTGCGATATCGCGCCTCGACGTCCCCCTTTGCGGTGACAACTTTGTCAGCGTCGTCGTCATCCTGACCACTCTGAATGATCTGGTTGGCTTCAATGTAAAGCCCATCCGGAACCAGACCGTCTGGGCCTATCAGATCTTTTCTGAAAACCTGACGGGGACCGACATTTACAGTTTTAATGTCCGTTCCGCCCTGAGCGGTCTCAACTGGAGCAATGGTCTGAATTGCGGAACGACCACGCGAGGTTGAAAGGGGTTCGAACGTCCCATCCCGCGCAATTGCACCGTTTGCAACGCCCAATGCAGCCAAGGCAACTGTCGCCTTCAAGGCATGACGGAAGGTGCCCATATAGCACCCTGTGTCGGGTCGTTTACAAATCATGGCATCAGGCTGTTGCAACATTGGCGGTTCCTAGGGGCGCATCGGGGAAGTCGGGTGGGGGGAAACCGCCTTAACCATCCTCGGTGTAACAAAGCAGGGTAATGGCCGACAAGAGTGCGACGACAGGTGTCGTCCATCCTGCCATGAAGACAGGAATGATTTCTGCCTTACCCAATGCGGCACAAAACTGGTT
>JBKBWB010000147.1:0-5650 GCA_046289215.1 Asticcacaulis sp.
CGGTCGTGCGCCGGGGCAATGTCTGGGGCGCGCAGTTTCACCCCGAACGGTCGGCCCGCGCCGGTCGCACCCTTTTGGCCAATTTCCTGAGTGTCCCATGCTGATCTATCCGGCAATTGACCTGATTAACGGCACCTGTGTGCGGCTGGAACAGGGCCGCTTCGATGCGGTGACCGCCTATGATGCCGACCCCTTTGCCCGGCTCGCGGCCTTTGTCCGGGACGGTGCCCAGTGGGTCCATATTGTCGATCTCGATGGGGCCCGCGCCGGTGAACCGCGCCAGCAAGCGCTGATTGCCCGACTGGCGCAAAGCCAGCCTGTAGCGATCCAGACCGGCGGCGGGATCCGCCAGCGCGCCCATGTCGAAAGCCTGTTGAGCGCCGGAGCCAAGGCGGTGGTGGTCGGCTCGCTCTGTGTCTCCCAGCCCGAGACCGTGCGCGGCTGGCTCGAAGATTTCGGGCCGGATGCCCTGACCTTGGCCCTCGATGTGCGCCCCACCCCGGAAGGAGATTTCGAGGTTGCCACCCACGGCTGGGCCACTGGCTCGGGCCAGAGCCTTTGGGCCGTTCTTGACCAGTATCCTGAGGGTCTGGCCAAGCGCCTGCTGGTCACCGATGTGGCCCGCGACGGCATGCTTCAGGGGCCGAACCTGACGCTGATGCAGGCGATCCGCCAGCGCCGCCCGGATCTGGGGCTGCAAGCCTCAGGCGGGGTCAGCGGCCTTGCGGATCTGAGCGCCCTGACCGCGCTCGGGGCCGAGGGGGTGATCGTCGGCAAGGCCCTTTATGAGGGGCGCTTTACTCTCGAAGCGGCCCTCAAACAGACCAACGGGGAGCGCGTCTGATGCTGGCCCGACGGATTATCCCCTGTCTCGACGTTAAGGATGGCCGCGTGGTCAAGGGGGTCCGCTTTGTCGGCCACGAAGACATGGGCGACGCCGTGGATCTGGCCCTGCGTTACCGCGACGAGGGGGCGGACGAGCTGGTGCTCTATGACATCACCGCCTCGGCGGAGGGCCGAACCGTCGATTATCGCTGGGTCCGCCAGATCGCGGCGGCGCTCGACATCCCTTTCTGTGTCGCGGGCGGGATCCGCACGGTCGATCAGGCCTTGGCCTGTCTCGACAACGGGGCCGATAAGATCTCGATCAACTCCCCGGCTCTGGAAACCCCCGACCTGATCAACCGACTGGCGGAAACGGCCGGCTCCCAATGCGTGGTGGTCGGGATCGACAGTCTGGTGCTCGACGGGCAATGGCGAGTGCACCAATATTCCGGCGATCCGGACAAGATCCGCCAAAGTGGGCGCGAGACCCTGGCTTGGGCCATCGAAGCCCAGTCGAGGGGGGCTGGTGAGATCGTCCTTAACTGCATGAACCAGGATGGGGTCCGCCAGGGCTATGACCTCGATCAACTCCGCACCGTCCGGGCGGCCCTGACCATTCCCTTGGTCGCATCCGGTGGCGCGGGGGCTCCGGAGCATTTCCGCGATGTGTTCCAACACGCCGACGTCTCGGGAGCCTTGGCCGCCAGTGTGTTCCACAAAGGCCTGATCCGCATTCCGGATCTGAAGCAAAGCCTTGCGGGCTGGGGCATTCCCGTGCGTCCACCCGAACCGATTGAGGCCAAAGAGGGAGGCCAGAGCCTGACATGACCGATATCACGATTGACCGCCTCGACAGCCTCGACTTCAAGAAATCCGGCGGCCTGATACCGGCGATTGTTCAGCACACGGACACCCTTCAAGTGCTGATGCTGGGCTATATGGACCGGGACGCTCTGGCCGAAACGCTGGAAAGCGGCGAAGCCACTTTCCATTCGCGCTCCCGGGGCGGACGCTGGCGCAAGGGGGAAACCTCCGGCGATCGGCTGATCGTCACCCGCATCCAGACCGACTGCGACCAGGATGCCTTGCTGATCATGGCGCGGCCCCAGGGGCCGACCTGCCATCTCAAGACGACGAGCTGTTTTGGGACGGATAATGCGCCGGGCCTTGGCTTCCTTGGCTATCTCGAAGGGGTGCTGGCCGGGCGCAAAACTGCCGACGGTGACGCCAGCTACACGGCCCGCCTGTTCGATAAGGGGGTGGCCAAGATCGCCCAGAAGGTTGGCGAAGAAGGCGTGGAAACAGCCCTCGCCGGGCGCGCCGGGGACCTTGATGAGCTGCATAACGAGGCGGCGGACCTGATCTATCACCTTTTGGTCCTGCTTCAGGTGCGCCACACCCACCTGCCCGCCGTGCTGGAGGTCCTCCGAGGGCGTCACAAGCCGGGTTAAGGCCTTGCCGGAACCTGCTCATCTGTGTCATCCCGCGTTCATGGACACTCGGCTAGGGTGGATCCATGGCATTCCTCAGACGCGGGTTCACTCCCATGAAAAAGTTTCTCTATGTTGCTTCGGCCTCTTTGGCCTTGTGTATGGCTGCATTCACGGCCTCGGCCCAATCGCGTGGGTCCATTACCCTGTACGAAGGCTACGACTATTCGGGCCGATCGGTGACGCTGAACAGCGATGAAAGCAATCTGCTGGTTCATAATTTCAATGACGCTGCCCGCAGCGCGCGGGTCAGCGGCACCTGGCAGATCTGCGAGCATGTCAATTACCGAGGCCGCTGCGTCACCCTGACCGGCGACACGCCCAACCTCGACACGCAAGGCTTTGGGGCCCAGGCCTCATCGGCGGTTCGCACCGGCGGTGGCGGCGGATGGGATGGCGGTGGACGTCCGAACGACGGGCGCGAAGGCATCACCCTGTACGAACATGCCGACTTTCAGGGCCGCTCCATCACCCTCACCCGCGACGAATTTGACCTGACCAGCCGCGGATTCAACGATGCCGCCAGCAGTGCCATCGTCAATGGCCCGGCTTGGGAACTGTGTGATGATGCCGGTTTCCGGGGCCAATGCCGGATTGTCAGCGGGCGTGTCAGCAATTTCGGCGGTCTCGGGCTGAATGACCGTGTCTCGTCAGCCCGCGATGCGCGGGGCAATAGCGGCGGAGGCCGTCCGGAGCCCTCGCGTGACACGATCACCCTTTATGAGCACGACGATTTCCAGGGCCGGTCGATCACCCTGACCCGCGAGGAGTTTGATCTGAACAGCCGGGGCTTCAATGACGCCGCCAGCAGTGTTCGCGTCAGCGGCGGCGCTTGGGAAGTCTGTGATGATGCCGGATTCCGGGGCAACTGCCGGATCTTGACCGGATCGGTCCGCAGCCTTGGGGCCATGGGCCTGAATGACAAGGTCTCATCGGTCCGCCCAGAGCGTCGCGGCGGTGGCGGTCAGGGTGGTAGCTGGAACGGAGGCGGCAACTGGGGCGGCGATGGTTATGGCTCGGGTCCGGGCTATGGCAACGACTCTGGCACCCTGGGGTATGGCAGCATCACCCTCTACGAAGGGACCTACTACAGTGGCCGTTCCTTGACCCTGACGGGGCCGATCGCCAATCTGGATTGGCGCAATTTCAACGACCGCGCCATGAGTGCCCGGATCCGGGGAACCTGGCAGCTGTGCTCAGACGCCGATTACCGCAACTGCAACCGCTTCGACCGGGATTTGCCAGACCTCGGCCGCGTAGGCCTGCCGCGGAACCTGAGCAGCGTACGGCCCAGATAACCTTGCCCGAAATCTGAGATCCAACCCACAGAATGGGCCGTACAGACAAGCGCTGTATGGCCCATTTTCGATGGCCCTGCATCAATTGCTTGTCTGTTCTGTGAAAATCTGTATAGTTCGGCGTGTCCAATTTGGGCTGGAGCACTCAGATGTCTGTCGTTATCGACATTCTTGCTGGCTTTCTGAACCTCATCCTCGCAGTCGCGATGGTGCACTTTGGTGCTGCGCCTGAGAAAAAAGCTCCCAAGGCACAGCCTGAAGTCGAGCGTGTCGAGCGCAAAAAATCTGATTCGCAGCAGACGAAGGCACCGGCGTTCTGGACAGCAGAGCAGCGCTAGGCACACCCTTCCTTCTTGAATTTTAGGTTAATTTACCTTCCAGACTGGCGTCTGTTTTCGAAGTGTTCTGCTGGTCCGTGCCCGATTCGATCCTGAGTTGGGCTTTCAGACCGATTCTTAAAAAAATCTGAGCAATTTGCTTTTCCGGACGATGATGAGACGCTAGCCTTTCGCCTGACGCGCGAACACCCGGTTAGGCCGGGAACGGACAGGTTCGTGCCACAGGACGATTACGATGCGCTCACGGTTCCGGCCCCCTCTGACCCTGACTGAACCCGGCGAGACCGCTAAGTCGGATGCCGCGTCTCTGGATCTGCCCTCAGCAGACCAGTTGGATATTCCGCCGGTCGCCCCAACGCCGCAAACCAGTCAGACTGAACTGGCCCAGACCACACGAGAGCCGTCTGTGGAGCCCCAGACAGACCTGACTCCAAGACAGGCTGCGGCGGCGGCCCCGCACGTGACGCCAAGCCTGAGTCGCTCGGAACGCCCATCGACTCCCCGACACGAAGCATCAAGCTTGGTTTACTGGGGAGGCGCCGCCTTTGCGGCACTTTTGTGGGCCTTAGGGTTGGGCGCATTTGCCTTGGGTGCCGAAGGCGGCTTGGGCGCGTTTCAACTGACCCCATTCCGAATTACCGTTTTCGCCTTGATGACGCTTTTCCCGGCGGGACTTCTCCTGGCCTGTGCCTATGCTCTGCGACAAGCAGCACGTCTGTCCGAGGAAGCCCGGCGCACGCGGGAAATCGCTGACATCATGGTCGCCCCCATGGGTTTGGCCATGCACCAGACGAACAAGCTGGTCGAAGTCATGCGTGACGAGATCGATGCTGCTGTGCGGGTCGCGCGGGGGGCCTATGCGGACATGACGCAGCTGCGGGAAGCCATGCAGACTGAGACCGAGCGCCTCAACGCTGCCTCGGAAACGGCTCATCGGACCACCCGACTGGTGACCGAAGCCCTCAAGCATGAGCGCGAGGCCATGGCCAATATGGGTCACTTGCTCGATGCCCAAGCCAGCGGCGTCATGGATGCCGTCGATCGTCAGGCCCGGATGGTGGCCGATGCCTCGGATCTGGCTCAGGCCCAGTTGCGTGAGGCCGAAGCGGCCCTCGCGGCGCGAGCCGCCGATCTGGCCGCAGCAGCCGGGGAGACTCATGACACGTCCAAGCTCGTCGCTGAGGATCTGGCGCGCCAGACCCTGCGTCTGGAAACCACCGGTGCCAGTGTCGCCGACCCGATCCGCTCGGGCGAGGTAAGCCTTTCGCAGCAACGGGCTGGTCTGGTCTCTGCCGCTCTGTCCCTTCGGGCAGATCAGGAAGACTTCGCCGCGCATCTGGAAAACCAGCGCGCACAGCTGGCCGAGGCGCTGGATGTCACTCGCAATGCCACAGTCGAATTGGGCGAGGTTTCGAGCCGAGGCGTCGATGTCCTGCGTGACCTTGTCCAGTCCGCCCTTGATCAATTCCAGTCGGTCTCGCAGGCCGCTGAAACCGAACGGGCCGGGTTTGAAACCCGGATCCACAGCACCTTGTCCAATATCTCGGTCATGGCCAGCGATGCCCGTGACGAGTTGGTCGAAGAGACCCAGCGCGCCCTGGCCCACCTGACCAACGCCGCCGAAGAAGCCCGGCGCGCGGCCGATATGGCCGCTCAGGCCGCTCAGGCCCGGGTCGACCGCCTTAATGAGACGGTGTTC
>JBKBWB010000148.1:0-5649 GCA_046289215.1 Asticcacaulis sp.
TGATCACCCGGCCAATGGCGCGCAGCAAGGTGCGGGCCCGCTCATTGGGCTTGGCCGAGCCGGGGTCAAACATGGCCCGGCCTTCCTGGTCGATCAGCTGAATCCGCAGGCCCTCTGGGGTCTGGTCGACGATGATGTTTTTCGACAGTTCCGCCAGTTCCGGCATATCCTGCATCGCCTGGCGCAAGGACTGGGCGGCGCTGCGGAAGGCAGCGTCCTCGCGCTTTTGGATTTCTTCGCGTAGGGCCTCTTCGCTGGCCTGTTCCAGATCCGCTGCGGCTTTGCCCCCGTCCTGTTGCGGGCTTTCCATCGTCTTTTGCTCGACAAAATTCATGCTGCCGGCCTGCATCGCGCCGTCTTCGCCCAGGGCGGTTCCGGCCAGGATCCCGCCCGAGCCACTGCGCGATTCGGACACGCTGGCCGGGGCAAAATAGTCGGCGACGCCTTGCTTTTGTTCCGGCGAGGTGGCGTTCACCAACCACATCAGCAGGAAGAAGGCCATCATCGCGGTCACGAAGTCGGCATAGGCCACTTTCCAGGCGCCCCCGTGGTGTCCGCCCCCCGAGACCTTCTTGACCTTTTTAATGACGACGGGTGCCTCGTGGACGGCCATGATCACTTTCCCTGCTACAGCAGGATGTCTTAGCGGCAACACAGTTAAGGGCTTGTTGATAAACAGCCCCGGGTGGGGAACAGGCTTCAAAAAGCGCGGGAAAATCTGTCGATTTTTCTGGGCTGACGGGCCGTACGCTTGCGTATGAGCGTCAGGGTGGGCAAGTGTGCCTGCGACATCCGGTCACGCTGTGCGGCGGGCCGGATTAGATCGTCCAAGGAGGCCGCATGAACGACGACCGGCGCGCGTATCGCCAGACCCTGGGAACCTTTGCCACCGGGGTGTGTGTCGTCACCATCGGCGAGCCGGGGAATGGCCTTGGCCTGACGATCAATTCCTTTACCTCGGTCTCGCTGGACCCCAGGCTGATCCTGTGGTGCCTTGATTATCGGTCTGACCGCTTTGCCGCCTATAGCGCGGCTTCGACCTTCCGCCTGCACATCCTGTCCGAAGCGCAGCAGGCGCTGTCCGAGCGCTTTGCCTTTGGCGACGCGGCCATCGGGGCAGATGAGACGGATCTGTTCGACGGGGCGCTGGGACAGCTCGATTGCCGGGTGCATCAGCGGCTTGATGTCGGCGACCATCAGGTCATGATCGGCGAGGTCGTGACCTTTAACAGCCGCCCGGGCGCCCCCTTGCTCTATGTACGCGGCCAATATGGACAGGTGAAATCCGCATGAACGAGACCTCTGACGACAAGGCCCTTATCGCATTTGCCGGAATGGGCGTGATGGGCGCCCCCATGGCCGGGCATCTGGCCCGCGCCGGGCATAGTGTGCGGGTCTATAACCGCAGCCCGCAAAAGGCTTTGGACTGGGCGAGCGCGCATACCGGCACGGTGGCGGACACACTGGCCGCCCTGGCCGAGGGCGCCTCGGTGCTGGTCCTGTGTGTCGGCAATGACGACGATGTGCGCCAGATCGTCACCGAGGCCCTGCCGCATCTGGCACCGGGGGCGGTGATCATCGACCACACCACCACTTCCGCGGCGGTGGCGCGCGAGCTGGCGGGTCTGGCCGCAACAACGGGCCGGGTGTTTCTCGATGCCCCGGTCTCGGGCGGCCAGGCCGGAGCGGTCAATGGCGCCCTCAGCGTGATGATCGGGGGCGATGAGGCCATGGTGGATCGGGTTCGTCCCCTTTTGAGCGCCTATGCCAAGGCCGTGGCCTATATGGGGCCGTCGGGGTCTGGGCAACTGACCAAGATGGCCAACCAGATCGCCATTGCCGGTGTTGTTCAAGGTCTGGCCGAGGCCATGCACTTTACCCGCAGCGCCGGTCTCGATCCGGCTGCGGTCTATGCCGCCATTTCTAAGGGCGCGGCCCAGTCCTGGCAGATGGACAATCGCTGGGCCACCATGGCCGAGGATCGCTATGATTTCGGCTTTGCCGTCGATTGGATGCGCAAGGATCTGGGGCTGGTGCTCGACGAAGCCCGCCACAACGGCGCGCATCTGGGCCTGACGGCGCTGGTCGACCAGTTCTATTCCGAGGTTCAGGCCATGGGTGGATCCCGCTGGGATACCTCGTCTCTGGCCGCCCGCCTAGAAGCCCGCCGCCGCAACCAAGACTAAGTTTGATTGATCTCCTCCCGGCCGGTTACTGTGGTAGAAGAAACAGAGCCTCACTCTGCATTTCGTCATCCTCGGGCGCAGACCCGAGGATCCTTCTTAGCGGCTTGGTGATTGACCCTCGGATCAAGTCCGAGGGTGACGGTTTATAGGCCGCGCTTCTTCTCCTCCCTATCGCCTGCGATGGGGGCCGCGAAGCGGTGGAGGGGGGACGCCCCCGTCGGCTATAGCCGCGAACGACGAATCCCTAGCCGTTCAGCACCCGGGCCACATCGCGGGCGAAATAGCTGAGGATGCCCTTGGCCCCGGCGCGGCGGAAGGCCAGCAGGCTTTCCATCACCGCCCGGTCCTTGTCGATCCAGCCGTTCTGGGCGGCGGCACAGATCATCGCATATTCCCCGGACACCTGATAGGCAAAGGTCGGCACGCGGAAGGTCTCGTGCACCCGGCGGATGATGTCGAGATAGGGCATGCCCGGCTTGACCATCACCATGTCCGCGCCCTCGGCCAGATCGAGCGCCACTTCACGCAAGGCCTCGTCGGAATTGCCGCTGTCCATCTGATAGGTCTTCTTGTCGCCTTTCAGCCCGGTCACGCCGATGGCCTCGCGATAGGGGCCATAGAAGGCGGAGGCATATTTGGCGGCATAGCTGAGGATCAGGGTATTGACGTGCCCCTCGGCTTCCAGCGCCGCGCGGATCGCGCCAATCCGGCCATCCATCATGTCCGAGGGGGCGACGATATCGGCCCCGGCTTCGACCTGGACGAGGGTCTGCTGCACCAGCTTTTCGATTGTGGCGTCGTTAGGGATCTGGCCGTCGATCAGCAGGCCGTCATGGCCATGGTCGGTATAGGGATCGAGCGCCACATCGACAATGATGCCAATGTCCGGCACCGCATCCTTGATCGCCCGGCACGCGGTGGGGATCAGGCCGTGGGGATCGAGCGCCGCCGTGCCCTCGGCATTGCGTTTGGCGGGGTCGATATTGGGAAACACGGCAATCGCCGCGAGGCCGAGGTCGCGGGCCTCGCGCGCTGCCTTGACTGCCTCGGCCACCGACAGACGCTCAACCCCGGGCAGGGCGCTGATCGGGGTGCGCGCCTCTGGGCGGTCATGAACAAAGATCGGCCAGATCAGATCCGCAGGCGCCAGCTGGGTTTCGCGCACGAGATCCCGCGCCCAACCACTGGCCCGCAAGCGACGCGGCCGCACCGATGGATAGGCCCCCAGAGGCAGGGCTTGGGCGTAAGCGGAACGCGGGGCGGTGGCTTGGGACATGACGCGACTCCATGCGCGGACAGGGTCACCTTTCCATAACGGTCTCAGACCCGCTGGCAAGAGCCGCAAACAAAAACGCCCCGTCAGCCGACTTTGGGGGCATTTCTTCTCCTCCCTATCGACTGCGATGGGGAGGGGGACCGCGAAGCGGTGGAGGGGGGAAGGCTTTGCTCGCAGAACACCCCTCCGCCCCTTGCAGGGGCACCTCACCGGCACTTGAGTCTCAGGGCGAGGAGGCAAAACAGACGCTGACTATAGTTTCGTCATCCTCGGGCGCAGACCCGAGGATCCCTCTGAGCGGCTCGGCGATTGACCCTCGGACCAAGTCCGAGGGTGACAGACGGTTTGCAGACTGACCTGCGTCACGATTCCCCCTCCGCTTCGCTGTGCTCAGCACCTCCCCATGGCTTCGCCACAGGGAGGAGAGGGGCAGTTTTTTCTCCGCCCTATCGCCTTGGCGATGGGGCGTTGACGCGCCGAAGGCGTGAGGGAGGGGGCGTTGAATAATCAGACCATCCGGCCATTAGGCTGATGGTTGGACAGGCGGCCCATGCCGATGATCGGGGCAATGATCATCCAGAAGAACAAGGCAACAAACATCAGCCCGCCGATCCCAAAGCTGACGGCCATCCAGATCAAACCGTTCAACGGGATCGCGTCTTCTCCGAATTCCGCGAACTGAACCAGGGCATCGAGCCCGACGGCAAAAACGCCAGCGACAAACAGACCCACCGCCACCAGGGACAAAAACAATTGCCACCAGAATAGAGAGATCTGCGCGTTAAAATGCGACTTTTCAATCGGATGTGCGCCGCCGACTTTAATATAGGCCAGAACAAGCGCGACGATGGCCGTCAGATAGCCAGTAAAGGGCGAGATCATGAGCAGAACATAATTTATATACGCCAGGGTACGGTCATCGCTGCTGGCTGCGGGGGCAGTCGTGGCGGCGCTATAGGTCTCAGTCATGGTCAGCCTTTCCCGATCAGATCCTGAACAGATCTGACTATAGGGCTCGCGCGTAACGGGTTCAAATTACAAAAAACACAGCTTCGGGCCGCGAAGACCCCGCTCGACCCGGCCTGTGGCTTCGGCTAGTAACACAATCAACCAGGTGACCTTCAGAGTCGCCCCCACAGAGCCTCAAGACAGGGGCCAGCCCTCAGGACGGGAGTGAACCATGCATTTTGACCTGACAGACGATCAACGCGCCATTCAGGACATGGCCGCCAGCTTTGCGGCCGCGGAACTGGCCCCTCATGCGGCGCGCTGGGACGAAGAGAAGCATTTTCCCGTCGATGTGATCAAGAAGGCTGCGGAACTGGGTCTGGCCGGGATCTATACCCGCGATGACGTGGGCGGTTCAGGGCTGGGGCGCTTGGATGCCGCGCTGATTTTCGAAGAGCTGTCCTATGGCTGTGTGTCCACGGCGGCCTTTATTTCGATCCACAACATGGCGTCGTGGATGATCGACCGGTTCGGGTCTGAGGCGCTGCGTCAGAAATATTGTCCGGCCCTGACGGCGATGGACAAGATCGCCAGCTACTGCCTGACTGAGCCGGGCTCTGGGTCCGATGCGGCGGCGATGCGCACCCGCGCGGTTCGGGACGGCGATCACTATGTGCTCAACGGCTCCAAGGCCTTTATTTCCGGCGCCGGGGTCTCGGATGTCTATCTGGTCATGGCCCGTACCGGCGATGACAGCCCCAAGGGCATCTCGGCCTTTATCGTCGAAAAAGGCACCCCGGGCCTGAGTTTCGGTGCCAATGAAAAGAAAATGGGCTGGTCGAGCCAGCCGACCGCCGTGGTCAGCTTTGATGACTGCCGCATTCCGGCGGAGAATTTGTTGGGCGTCGAGGGCGAGGGCTTTAAATACGCGATGATGGGCCTTGATGGCGGGCGTCTCAACATCGCCGCCTGTTCGCTGGGCGGCGCGCGGTTTGCCCTGGATACAGCCAAGGCCTATCTGGAGACCCGCAAGCAGTTTGGTCGTCCGCTTAAGGACAATCAGGCCCTGCAATTCAAGCTCGCGGACATGGCCACCGAACTCGATGCGGCCCGCCTGATGGTGCACCGCGGTGCCGATGCGCTTGACCGCAAGGATCCGAAAGCGACCCAATACTGCGCCATGGCCAAGCGCTTTGCCACCGATGCCGGGTTCCACGTGGCCGACGAAGCCCTGCAGTT